>NZ_JBIXLM010000031.1:0-49223 GCF_045798545.1 Paeniglutamicibacter sp. ORCA_105
CCACACCCGTCTTGCTGACCGGAAGGCTAGTTGAACTTGTTCCGGTGGGCCATGACGCTGGCCACGTAGTTCTTGGTGTCGGCGTACATGCCATTGCGCTTTACGCCGGTGGCACCCTGGTAGTAGTAGGCGATGCCCATTTCCATGGACGGCGCGTTGCGCTGGTGCGAGCGAATGATCGCCACACCGGCGGTGACGTTGTCCTGCGGGTTGAGAAGGTCGAGCTGGCGTCCAACCAGTCCCTCTGCCCATTCGCCGGCCGACGGGATGACCTGCATGACGCCCACGGCGTTTGCCGGGGAGACCGCATTCATGTTGAATCCGGATTCCTGGAAGGCATGTGCCATGGCCAGCGCCGGATCGACACCCATCTGCCGGGCGGTGCTGGCGATCATCGACTGCATGGCTGCAGGGGATGGAAGGTTCCGGGAAAGCAGCTCGCGCTTGTTGTCGTTCGCCGAGCCGACCACGTCCGACTTGTAGGTGCGGCCCAGGAAGGAGTTGCCTACCAGCGGCTTGGAGCTGGTGGGGTTGACGCCCGAGGACTGCGGGGCGGCGGAGCCGCCGCTGTTGACCTTCAGGGTCCGGCCGATCTTCAGCACAGTCGAGTAAGTGAGACCCGGGTTCAACCGCAGGATGGTGTTCAGCGGCGTCCCGGACTTCAAGGCAATGTGCCCGAGGGTGTCGCCGGAAACCACCTTGTAGCTGGAGCCGCCGGACTGGGACTTGGGCGCGGAGGGCGCAGCCGACCTAGACGGCGAAGACGAAGCGGAAGAGGATGAGCCGCTGATCTTCAACTTGTCACCGGGACGGATGATGTCGCCGTTCGACAGGTTGTTCAGCTTCATGAAGGCGGAGACCGACATATTGTGCCGGATCGCGATCATGGAGGGGCTGTCGCCCGACTTGACCGTGTAGGTGCCCTGCGAGCCGCCGGAGTTGGCGCTCGGGGCAGCCTTGGCCGAGCCTGTGGAGCCGGTTGATCCGAAGCGAAGCGTCTGGTTGACGTAGATGGTGTCGTTGGCAGGGTTGCCGGCAGCGGTGCGCACCGCGGAAAGGGACACGCCGAGCTTCCTGGCAATCGATCCCATGACATCGCCCTGGGCAACCTTGTAGGTCTGCGCCTTGGCGGAGGACCCATTGCTGTTGGACGAAGCCTTGGGTGACGACGCCTTCGAGGAGCCGCCGCTCAGGCGCAGCACCTGGCCGGGCTTGATCAGGTCGGAAGAGAGCTTGTTGAATTTCTTCAGGTCACTCACCGAGACGCCGGTGCGAGCGGCAATATGGGAAAGGGTGTCGTTTTTCTTGACCGTTGCGGTTCCACCCTTTTTTGCGAGGGGCACAACCGATCCGGGAACGTGGGCCGCGACCAAGTGAGCGCTGATCCGTGCCTCTGCAGCCTTCACCATCGCCGGGGTGGCGAGCTTCGGCTGGAGGGCGTCACGGGTGGGCAAAGGTGCAGCCTGGGCCGGGATTGCTAAGGAACCAAGGACCACCGCCGGGATTGCCGCCGTGGCGACGGCGCTGCCAAGGGCTCTGACGCGATTGTTATGTGCAAGGGACATGGAGCGATCCTTTGGGTTGGGGCAAGGACGAATCGTTCGGTCGCAATTGAACGCACACGACTGTGGCCTATGTGCGTTATGTGACTCATGGTGCGGTTGTGACTATTGTGAATTTACACCACGACATGGCAATTGTGAAAGATCCCACGACGAAATCATTCATATGGCTCCAGAATGACCCGCACATGTGGCACGCTGGAATGGTGAGCAATCTTGAGAATCTTGTGGCCGAATGGCTGCCCCTGCCCGACCTGGCCGAAGCACTGGACGTTTCCATCAAACGAGTCCATAGCCTGATCGATGAGCGCGCAATCATTGCCGTTCGAGTGGGGGAGCGCAACATCCGCAGCGTCCCCGCAGCCTTCCTCCTGGACGGGGCCATTGTCGACAGCCTCAAGGGCACGATCTCGGTGCTCAAGGACTCGGGCTACGAAGACCATGAGCTCCTGGTGTGGCTTTTCACCCCGGACGAGTCGTTGAACGGGACTCCCATGGATGCACTGCGGGCAGGACGCAAGACCGAAATCCGTCGTCGCGCCCAGGCTCTGAGCTGGTAGCCAGAGCAAGACTCCAGGTGTTTGGCCAACGCACAGACACTGCACCAAAGGCGAAGGTCCCGTCCGGAGAAACCGGGAAGGGACCTTCGCCTTTGGTCTAGCTGGGCCCTTCTAAGAGGTGCGGCGAATCGCCGCCAGGCCGAGGGTCCGAAGCCCGTGGCGGGCCAAAGTCCCGACAGTGAGTTCCTCCAGGGCGGAAAAACCCTGCTCGGAAAGTTCGGCAATCGACGATTCTGTTGCCGCCAACGCCCCGCAGGACTCCAGCAAAGCGCTCATACGCGTGACCTCGCCGTCCTGCAGGTCGTCTGCCCCAAGCCGCGACTGGATGAATGCCTGGTCCGACTCGGAGGCCAGGGTCAACGCGTGGGCGATGATCTCGGTGCGCTTGCCCTCGCGCAGGTCATCGCCCGCGGGCTTGCCCGTGATTGCGGGGTCCCCGAAGACGCCCAAGACATCGTCGCGCAGCTGGAATGCCTCGCCCAAGGGCAGCGCAAACCGGGAGTACTGCTCCAAGAGTTCCGCGGGCGCCCCGGCCAGCGCGCCTCCGAGCAGCGTCGGGTTCTCCACGGAGTACTTCGCCGACTTGTACCGCACAATGGTCCGTGCCCGCTTGACGGCATCCGCGGGTCCGTAGGAGGGGCCGGCGGATTCCTCCAGGACATCCAGGTACTGTCCGGCCATCACCTGGGCACGCATGCGGTCAAAGATCGTCCGCGCCTCGGGAACAGAGGGGCTGATCGTGGCGAAAAGCTGTTCACTGAGCGACAGGCACAGGTCCCCGGCCAGGATCGAGGCGGCCTCGCCGAATCGCGAGGCATCGCGCTGCCATCCAGAGGCGCGGTGCAGGGATTCGAAGCGGCGGTGGATGCTGGGCTGACCCCGCCGTGTGTCGGAGCGGTCAATCAGGTCGTCGTGGATCAACGCGGCGGCCTGGAAGAGCTCAATGGCCGCTCCGGCCTGCACGATGCCGTCGGCGTCGGCGTCGCCGCCCGCGCCCAGGTATCCCCAGAAGGCAAAGAGCGGCCGGAGGCGCTTGCCGCCGCGTGTCAGATCGTCGATGGCGGTGACGATTTCGGCGGCCGCCGGGGCAATGTCCGAGATGACCTGATGTTGTTCTGCAAGGAAGGTCGAGAGCAATGTCTCGAGCCGATCCGAGAAGTCTGCGGAAAGTAACCGTGCCTGTTCGGGGTCGGAAGTGTCCGCAGCAAAAAGTGTCATGTTTCCCATCCATAGATCGCACAGCGTCGTTATTCCCTTAACTCTAGCCGGGCCACCGGCTCCCATCGGATTGTCGGCCAAGTTGGCTAGACTTCACTCCATGGCTCAGGGCAAGGCACGCGCGATACTGCACGTCGACATGGATGCCTTTTTCGTGTCGGTGGAGCTGTTAAGCCGACCCGAGCTGGTGGGACAGCAGGTGATCGTCGGTTTTCCGGGGGAACGCTCCGTCGTTCTCTCGGCCTCCTATGAATGCCGCGCCCTGGGGGTTAAATCGGCAATGCCGATGGCCGTGGCCATGCGGATGGCGCCGCGTGCTGTCGTCATCAAGCCGACCCATTCGTTGTATTCGGAGTACTCCGCCCGGATCATGGAGATTTTCCACCAGGTCACGCCCCTGGTAGAGCAAGTGAGCGTCGATGAGGCCTTTCTGGACGTGACGGGCAGCATCAGGCGCCTTGGGCCTCCAGAGGCCATCGGCCAGATGATTCGTGTGCGGTTGCGCACCGAGCTCGGATTGCCGGCGAGTGTAGGCCTTGCCGCCTCGAAGTTCGTGGCCAAGGTCGCCTCCACGGGCGCCAAGCCCGATGGCATGTTGGTGATCCGGCCCGATCAAACGTTGTCTTACCTGCATTCCCTGCCGGTGGGGGTGTTGTGGGGAGTAGGCGCCAAGACCGCCGTCGTGCTGCGGGAAATGGGCATCAGCACAGTAGCCCAGTTGGCCCAGACTCCCCAAGAGACACTCAGCAGGCGGCTCGGGGCCACGGGTGTCCACCTTCACAACTTGGCCTGGGGGCTGGACGATCGTCCGGTGGAGAGCGAACGCGAGGAAAAAAGCATCGGCGCCGAAGAGACCTTCGCCGTGGACCTGTGGGATGAGGCGGTATTGCACCGCGAAATACTGCATCTCGGGCATCGCGTCGCAGCGCGACTCCGCCAGGCCGAGAAAGTGGCAGGGGTGGTGGCGTTGAAGCTGCGCTACAGCGACTTTTCCACGCTGTCACGCAGCCGCACGCTTCCGGTGCCCAGCAACGCCGCCGGTGACCTCGTGGCGGCTGCCGAAGGCCTTCTGGAGAAACTCGGCACACGGCCCCAAGCCGTAAGACTCGTAGGCATCCGGGCGGAGAAGCTGGGCAACGCCGGTGGCGGAATGCAATTGAGCATTGATCCGCGCGATGACAACTGGAGACAGGCCGAGGCAACCATGGACTTGGTCCGCTCGCGGTTCCCTGCAGGTGCCCTTCGACCGGCATCCCTGCTGGATCACGGGCAAAAAGAGCAAAAACCTGAGCGGCCATCGTGACTTATTCGCTGCGAGTCTGCCCAGAGTTGAATCCTGACTACCTTATTAGCGAGTTTCAGGACTATTCTGGAAGTAGAAGTTGGCCAGCCGAATTGGCGGGAACATTGCCGGGGCTTACAACGTTCAAGTAGGTAAAGGCGAGAGCCGGGACCGTGGAGTGAAGGGGAAGAGACGATGCCACTTTCCGAGCATGAGCAACGTCTTCTGGAGCAGCTGGAAAAGCAGCTACATGAAGATCATCGCTTCGCGTCGACGATGAAATCCGCGTCGACGGCGGGGAACTATTCAACGCGCAACCTGGCTTTGGGTGCGTTGATCGGCATCGTTGGGCTTGGTGTGCTGATCTATGGCGTTTCAAGCCAGCTGATCATCGTTGGCGTCTTGGGGTTCATCGTCATGTTTGGCGGCGTGTACCTGGCCCTTTCGCGCAAGGGCGGCACCAAGAAGAGCGGCGCGACCGGCGCCTCGAAGAATCCGCAGAAACCGGGATTCATGAGTGACCTGGAAAACAAGTGGGAACAGCGAAAGCGTGACGAGCACGGTTCCTAGACCTCGCCCATCGGAGCTTTGACGCTCCGCCCCAATCGTTCGACCAAGGCTCCGCACCAAGCGCGGGGCCTTGGCCTTTTTAATGCCCGGTGATTGCAGTCGAACGTTGCTGGGGTAGGGGCGGGAGTCCTCTGGTGACCCGACACTGTCCGGGACTTGAGGGAAATGCAGTGAGGCTCCGAAAACCAACGACGCGCCGAGTATGGCCAATCGACGTAAATTCTTTTTCTGCGCAGGTTTTGCCCTCCACAATGGCTGTCCCGTTTTCCTCCACTTTCCCCCACGTCCACCTGCCACTTCCCTCCACATTGCTCCCCAAACCCTCGAAACACCTTGTAAATCCGCGTATTTTCGAAAACGCGACTGTGTCGGCCATCACGCGAAGTTTTCTGGGAGTTTGATCTGAATAAAAACCCCTCCACTCGACTCCCCGCTAGAAATGCCCGAAAAATCAACACTTTTCGTTCGGTTTACAAGCCAAAATGCCGAAACGGTCGTTGACAGTGGAGGGTTGTGGAGTAAAGTGGAGCGAAATAGAGGGGAATGGAGCAAGTTGCTTCTTTCAACCGGGAGGCGGTCTGTATGTTCCTTGGAACGTATACACCGCGCCTCGATGAGAAAGGGCGATTAATCCTCCCGGCCAAGTATCGCGATGAATTAGCCAATGGTTTGGTTCTGACTCGTGGCCAGGAACGCTGCATATACGTCTTTAGTCAACGTGAGTTTGAGAAGCAGCATGAGCAAATGAGCCAAGCTCCGATCTCGTCACGCCAGGCGAGGGACTATGCGCGTGTTTTTCTCTCCGGTGCTTCGGATGAATTACCGGACAAGCAGGGGCGGGTCACCATTCCGTCCATGCTTCGTTCATATGCGGGGCTGGACCGCGAGGTCACAGTGATCGGCGCGGGCAACCGGGTCGAGATTTGGGATTCCACCTCATGGAATTCCTACCTCGAACAACAGGAGGACGTGTTCTCCGAAACGGATGACGAAGTACTTCCGGGATCCTAGCCACCTCGCGGTGGCTGAAAGCCCGAAAGTGGCTTGGATGAGATCTCCAGCCGCCCGTAAAACGTGCATCCTGACTCCACTTCCCCGGAGTCAGGCTGGGCGGAAGCGGGTCGGAGGGGGATCTGATCCCAGCCAACACCTGAAGCACAAAGCCCACGCGAAAGGGGGAGCGGTGAATTTAGACGGAGCCGCAGAGCGACCCGCCTCGGAACGCCATGTTCCAGTACTGCTCAATCGATGCGTAGGGCTCTTGGAGCCAGGGATTGAAGCCGGCATTGCCGCGCGCGGCCGGGCCGTGGTCGTGGACTGCACCTTGGGCATGGGTGGCCACTCGGAGGCCCTGCTGCAACGCTTCCCCGACGTCCACCTGATCGGGCTTGACCGTGACGAGCAGGCTTTGGCCTTGGCCGGGGCGCGACTGGAACCCTACGCAAATCGCACGGACCTAGTACATGCCATCTACGACGAGATCGCCGACGTCGTTGCCGATCTCGGGTTCGACGGGGTCGACGGCGTGCTCTTTGACCTCGGTGTCTCCTCCCTGCAACTTGACGAAAGGGAGCGCGGCTTCGCCTACTCCTACGATGCGCCGCTGGACATGCGCATGGACACTTCGCGCGGCCCCACGGCCGCCAACATCGTGAACGAATACAGCGAAGCGGAATTGGTACGGATCATCAGGGCCTGGGGCGAGGAAAAATTCGCCGGACGCATCGCCTCGGCGATCGTTGAGACCCGCAAGGTGAAACCCTTCAGCACCACTGAGGAGCTGGTGGCAGCCATCCGCTCCGTCGTGCCGGCCGCGGCCGCCCGCACCGGGGGGCATCCTGCCAAACGAACTTTCCAGGCCCTTCGAATCGAAGTCAACGAAGAGCTCGACGTGTTGGATCGGGCCATTCCGGCAGCGATGGATTCCCTTCACACAGGAGGCCGGGTCGTGGTGATGAGTTATCACTCCCTGGAGGACAAAATCACGAAGCGGCATTTCGCCTCGAGATCCAAGTCCTCGGCACCGGCGGGCTTCCCCGTCGAGCTGGAAGAACACAAGGCGCAATTCAAGGTCCTGACACGAGGAACCGAGAAGCCCACCGACCAAGAAATCGCAGAAAACTCACGCGCAGCCTCAGCCAAGCTGCGAGCCGTGGAACGCATCCTGAAGAGGAGCTGAAAATGAGCAACCGGACACCCAGCCGCGTACGTTCTCGTGTCGTCGAGCTTCCAGCCACTCAGGGTGCCAATGCGCTCAGCCACGCCCCGCAGCCGATACCGGCCACGCGACCCCAGGAACCTGCCGCCAAGCGCCGCACAACGCTTTCGGTGGTTCCGGCACTTGGTTCAAAGCGTCGGGTCCCGTTCATCGTCTCGATCTTCGTGCTGGTCATCGCTTCGGTGGTGGCCGTGCTCCTGATCAACGTGTATATCGCCAACGGCCAATACACCGCAGTTGAATTGCGCTCCCAGGAGCGGTCCCTCTCACAGGAAAACGAAGCATTGCGCCAGGAAGCCCTGTATCTCGGCGCACCTCAGGTAGTCGCCAAGAAGGCGGCAGACCTGGGCATGGTCAAGCCCGGGACGCCCGCCGCCATCAATCTGGAAACCGGAAAGGTCAGCGGAACCGCAACGCCCGCCGAGAAGCCCGGCAAGGACGCCTCGCCGAACGCAGGCGTGCTCAAGGCACCGGCGAAGCCGGCGGCCCCCGTGGAGAAGAAGGCCCCGGTCCAGGCTGCCCAGCCGACGACCCCGGTCGTGGCTCCGGAGACCGCAGCCGACAACTGGAACGCACCGAAGACCACGGCCTCGGAGGCTCCTGCGACGACCGACGGTTCCCGCCCGGACTTCTCCAAGGCCGAGCTCAACGGCGGAACCATCCCGGCACCGAGCCTTAAGACCCCGGGACAATAGGGGTACATCGATTTCCGGGCCATCCCCGGAACATGACAAGCACCACCACGCCTACCCGGTATGAGCTGAGGACCGAATGCCCAAGAAATCCCCGTCCAACACCGGAACGACCCATCCGCGCCTGCGCATGGTCGTGGTCTTCGCCCTGGTCCTGCTTCTGCTCATTGGCGGCCGGCTGTTCTTCGTCCAGTCGCTCAACGCCAAGGCCGTGGCAGCCGACGCGGTCAAGAACCGCACCCGGGTCCAGGAAACCCAGCCCAAGCGCGGACAGATCCTCGACACCACGGGGACGATCCTGGCCACCAGTGTCGATCGCTATGACCTGGTCATCGACCAACGCAAGGTGGATGCGAACAAGCCGATCGTGCGCAACAAGCCCTCCGGCGGTGCCACGCGCGAAAAGGTCACCATTGAACAGGCCGTGGGCGAACTGGCCGTAATCCTTGACCAGGACATCGATACAGTGCGCACCGCGATTGTCGGGGATCCCGGTGCCAAAAAGAACGCCTATTCCGTCGTCGCCAAGGGCGTGACCCCCGAGGTGCGCAATGCGGTCATGGAACTTCGCATCCCCACGTTGACGGGCCAGCTCCGCAGCGAACGGCAGTACCCCAACGGCGTTGTGGCCGGGCCACTTCTGGGTTTCGTGAGGAATTCCGAGGACCAGCAATCCCACAACGGTGCAGAAGGCCTGGAACTGAGTCAAAATGACCGCCTGAAGGGGACAGCGGGAACCCGCACCTACGAGATCGGTGCGGACGGCGTACGGATTCCCGTGGCGGAAATGACCGAGGTGCCCGCCGTCGACGGCCAGGACATCAAGCTCACCATCGACGGCGACATCAACTTCATCGCCCAGGAAGAGGCCCTGAAGAAGCAGGAGCAGTTCAACGCCGACTGGGTCTCGGTCATCGTCACCGAAGTGAAAACGGGACGGATCATTGCCATTGGGGACTCAAACCAAATGGACCCCAACGACCCCAGCGCCACCGAGGGGCGCTTCCGCACCTCGGCATCGATCACCCAGGCCTTTGAGCCTGGTTCCACCGGCAAGGTCCCGACGTTTGCGGCGGCCCTCGAGGAGGGCGTGGTCAAGCCCACCGATGCCTTCAAGGTCCCCAACGCGTACACCATCAACAAGGAAACCATCAACGACTCGTTGAAGCACTCCACCTACGACATGACCGTCGCGGGCATCTTCGCCCGCTCCTACAACACCGGCACGGTCATGATCGGCAACAAGATGAGCAACGAGACGCGTCACGCCTACATGAAAAAGCTCGGCCTGGGCGAAGCCATCGACATTGGCCTTACCGGGGCCAGCAAGGGCATCCTCGCCGAGCCGCAGGACTGGGAGCGGCGCCAGCAGTACGCGACCATGTTCGGCCAGGCCTACACGCAGACGGCACTGCACACCGCGCAGATCACCCAGACGGTTGCCAACGGAGGCGTGCGCATCTACCCGACGCTGATCGATTCCTATATCAATCCGGACGGCACCATCGAGAAGCCCGCCGCACCCAAGAGCAAGCGGGTGTTCTCGGAAAAGACGTCGAAGGAAATGCTCCGGATGATGGAGACTGTGGTCATGGAGGGCACCGGCACTAAGATGGCTGTGTCCGGTTACCGCGTTGGCGGAAAATCGGGCACGGGCCAGGCTGCCGGCCCCAACGGCGGATATGACGGGTACACCAACTCGTTTGCCGGGGTCGCTCCGCTGGAGGACCCCGAGATCGCCGTCGTGGTCACCATGTACCGGCCCAAGGGCAACTGGAAGTCATGGACGGTCGGCGATACCTTTAGTGAAGTAATGGGCAAGACCCTGAACGCCTACAATGTTGCACCGAGCAATTCGAAGCCCAACGGGTACGACGTGTTCATCGGATCCGAACAAAAGAAATCCTGGTAATGCCTCAAGCCCTCACTCCCCGCTCGGCGGAAGCCCTGCTGCGTCCGCTGGACAAAAGCACCACGTCGTTGACAGCAATGCTCGAATACCTGCACGAAACCGGGCGGGGTGCGAACATCATCGGAGATGGCGGGACCACGGTCACCGGGATCTGCCTGGATTCGCGCGCCGTCCAGCCCGGGGACATCTATGTTGCCGCGCCCGGCGCCCGCTTCCACGGCGCGCAATTCGCCCAGGCCGCCGTGGAGACCGGTGCAGCCGCGATCCTGACCGACATCGAAGGCGAAGACGCGGCCTCGGCAGCCGGGGTGCCGGTGCTGCTGGTGGAACAGGTCCGCGAAGTCGTTGGTGAACTCTCCGCACTGGTCTACGGAACCGACGAGGCCTGTCCCGAACTCTTCGGACTGACCGGAACCAACGGCAAGACGACCACCAGCTACATGATTCGCTCGGTGCTGCGTGCCCTGGGTCGGGAGACCGGCCTGGTGGGCACGATCGAGATTGCCGCCGGCGATACGCCGATTCCCAGCATCCTCACCACCCCTGAGGCCCCCCAGCTGCACGGACTGATGGCCCGCATGCGGGAACTCGGTGTCGAGGCAGCCACCATGGAGGTCTCGTCCCATTCCCTCTCCTACCGGCGGGTCGACGGGCTGCGCTTCGCGGTCTCCGGATTCACCAACCTCACCCAGGACCACTTGGACCTGCACGGCTCGATGCAGGAGTATTTCGAGACCAAGGCGCTGCTCTTCGACCTGGAACGCAGCGACCGGGCCGTGATCATGGTCGATGACAGCTGGGGCCTGGAGATGGCCCGGCAGGCCACGGCCGAGGTCTGGACCCTGGCCAGCGACCCCGCGACGACCGGTGCCGACTGGGTCATCGACAACGTCGTTCCGGCCGGCCTGGGCCACCGGTTCCAGCTGCGTGGACCCGATGGGACAGTCATCGAGACGGCCACGGGCCTGCCGGGTGACTTCAACGTCTCCAACGCCGCCCTGGCCGTCCTGATGGTCCTGGCCTCCGGGGTCGACCCTGCCCGGCTGCAGGAGGCCCTGGACCGGGCCAACCCACTCACCGTCGAGGTGCCGGGCCGCATGCAGGTCATCGCCGAGGCACCGGCCTCCATCGTCGACTTCGCCCACAACCCCGACGCCCTGGCCCGCGCCCTGTCCTCGGTTCGCTCGGCCGAGCCCGGATCCCGCGTGATCGTGGTCTTCGGGGCCACCGGCGAACGCGACGCGACCAAGCGCCCGATCATGGGTGCCGTCGCCGCCCAACACGCAGACGTGGTCATTGTCACTGATGACGACCCGCACTCCGAGGACCCGGCGCCCATCAGGGCCGCGGTGGCCGCCGGTGCCCGCGCCGAAATCCAGGCCAACGGCCTGCAGAGCGAAGTTCGCGAGATCCATCCGCGCGCGGCGGCAATTGCTGCTGCCGTGGCGATGGCGGGGGAGCGGGACACGATCCTGGTGGCCGGACGCGGACACGAGGTCTTCCAGGAGGTCATGGGCGTGAACCTCGAACTTGACGACCGCGAGGAACTGCGCCGGGCACTGCTGGCCCACGGCTTCAGCCCCCTGGCGGCGGCTTCCGATTCCTTCGATCCCACGGATGAAGGGTAAAGTCCTACTTGCCATGATTGAACTACTTTCCGCCGAAATCGCCGAAATCACCGGCGGGCGACTCACCTCAACGGCTAGCGCCGACACGCCCATCCTCGGAGTCGACACCGACTCGCGCAACTGCGAAACCGGTTGGCTCTTCGTAGCCAAGCCGGGGGAGTCCTCCGACGGGCACCACTTCATCGACGCTGCCATCGGCCAGGGCGCCGTGCTGGCCCTGGCCGAGCGTGAAACCCAATCCGCCGACGGTGCCGTGCACCCGGCGATCATCGTCCCCGATGCCATCATCGCGATGGGGCAGATCGCCGCCGCCATCGTCGAGCGGCTCAAGGCGGCCAACGGGCTGCGCGTGGTGGGCATCACCGGTTCGGCCGGCAAGACCACCACCAAGGACCTGCTCGCCGCGCTGCTGGCCAACCTGGGCCCGACGATCGCGCCGGTGGGCTCGTACAACGGCGAGGTCGGCGTCCCGCTGACGGTCTTCCGCGCCACCGCCGAGACCAAGTACCTGGTCATGGAAATGGGTGCCACCGGCATCGGACACATCCGCTACCTCACCGACATGGTCCACCCCGAGGTCGGGGTGGTCCTGGGCGTCGGCTCGGCACACGCCGGGGAATTCGGCGGCATCGAGAACATCGCCAAGGCCAAGGGCGAGATGGTCGAGGCACTGCCCGCCACCGGGCTCGCGGTGCTGAACCACGACGACAATCTCGTGGCCCCGATGCACACCCGCACCAGCGCACCTGTCCGGCCCTTTGGCGTCCAGCGCACCGCCGGTGAGACCGGGGCCGGTGTCTGGGCCCGGGACCTGGACGTCGACGCCGACGGCCACCCGGTGTTCACCCTGGTCGCCGCCGATTCCTCGACGCACCAGGTCACCTCCGGGCTCATCGGGCGCCACCACGTGGCCAATATCCTGGCCGCCGCCGCCGTGGCCGAATACCTGGGCCTGGAACCGGCGAAAATCGCCGCGACCCTGCAGGGCCTGGGCCCGAGCAGCCGCTGGCGCATGGAACGCATCGAACGGGCCGACGGGGTGAGCATCATCAACGACGCCTACAACGCCAACCCGGACTCCATGCGGGCAGCACTGCGCACGCTGGCCGAACTCGGCCTGCCCGACGCGCAGGGCAACGCCCGGCGCACCTGGGCCGTGCTGGGCGAAATGCTCGAACTCGGCGAGGACTCCCGCCACGAACACGACATGCTCGGGCGCATCGCGGTGCGCATGAATATCAAGAAGCTGCTCGTCGTGGGGCGCGGGGCCAAGCTGGCCTACAATTCCGCGGTGCTCGAGGGAAGCTGGGGCGACGAGGCGTACTACGCCGAGGACACCAAGGCAGCCGCACGGATCCTGAACGAGAACCTGCTTCCCGGGGACATCGTGCTCTTCAAGTCCTCCAACGGCTCGGGGCTCCGGCACCTGGGCGATCAAATTGCCGAAACTACCAGCGGTTCTTCCGCCGCAAAGGAGGGCTCGGCGCAGTGATTGCTCTAATCATGGGATCCGGCATTGCCTTGATCTTCACAATGGTCACCATGCCATTGTTCATCCGCATGCTCACCGTCAGACAGTATGGCCAGGTGGTCCGCGACGACGGACCCACCAGCCACGCCACCAAGTCCGGCACCCCCACCATGGGCGGGGTCATCATCATCGCAGCGGTGATCCTCAGCTACTTCGCGACCCACGGGTTGCTGGCACTGATGGGCAGGCCCTCCTCGGGGATCTCGGCCAGCGGACTGCTGGTCCTGCTGCTCTTCGCCGGCATGGGACTGGTCGGATTCCTGGACGACTTCATCAAGATCGCCAAGAAACGCTCCCTGGGCCTGCGGGCCTGGCAAAAGATCGTGCTGCAGGCGGCGGTGGGCATCGGCTTCGCCGTGCTCTCGCTGAACTTCCCCAACGAAAACGGGCTGACCCCCGCCTCGACGGCGATATCCTTCCTGCGCGACACCAACGTCGACCTGGCCTTCGCCGGACCGCTTCTCGGGTTGATCCTCTTCGTGCTGTGGTCAAACCTGATCGTCACCGCAACCACCAACGGCGTGAACCTCACCGACGGCCTGGACGGGCTGGCCACCGGTGCCTCCATCATGGTCTTCGGCGCGTACACCATCATCGGGATCTGGCAGCAGAACCAGGCCTGCGGGCTCGATGCTGCATCCAACGTCTGCTACACCGTCCGCGACCCCATGGACCTGGCGCTGCTGGGCGCGATCCTCTGCGGGGCGTTGATCGGCTTCCTGTGGTGGAACGCCAAGCCCGCGAAGATCTTCATGGGAGATACCGGGTCGCTGGCCATCGGCGGCGCCATTGCCGCCTTCGCGATCCTGTCCCGCACGCAGATCCTGCTGCTGGTGCTGGCAGGGCTCTTCGTCATCATCTCGCTCTCGGTGATCATCCAGGTCGGGTTCTTCAAGCTCTCCGGCGGCAAGCGCGTCTTCAGGATGGCCCCGCTGCAGCACCACTTCGAACTCGCCGGCTGGGCCGAGGAGAACGTGGTGGTCAGGTTCTGGATCCTCGGCGGGCTCTTCGTGGCCGCCGGCCTGGGCATCTTCTACTCCGAATGGGTCGTGGCCCTGTGACCCACGCCAACCTGGACCATCTCACCCGCTGGGAATCGGACTGGGCCGAGCTGCGCGTCGTGGTGGCGGGCCTGGGCCTGTCCGGCTTCTCCGCAGCCGACACCCTGATCGAACTCGGTGCCAAGGTCGTCGTCATCGACGGCGCCGACACCGAGGTCAACCGTTCGCGGGCCGACACCCTGAAGATCGTCGGCGCCGCCGACGTGCTCCTGGGCGCCGGGCACACCGACGCGCTGCCGATGATCGACGGCCAGGCCCCGCAATTGCTCATCGCCTCCCCGGGCTGGAACCCGCGCCAACCCATGCTCGCCGCAGCAGCCGAGGCCGGCATCGAGATCTGGGGCGACGTGGAGCTGGCCTGGCGCGTGCGCGAGAAGGAAGGGCGCAAGCTCGCCGAGTGGGTCGTCATCACCGGCACCAACGGCAAGACCACCACGGTGGGAATGACCGAGTCGATCCTCAAGGCCGCGGGCCTGCGCGCCATCGCCGCCGGCAACGTCGGGACCCCCATCCTGGACGCGATCCGCGACCCGGAGGGTTTCGACGTGATCGCCGTGGAACTCTCCTCCTTCCAGCTGCACTTCACCCACAGCATCTCCCCGCTGGCCTCGGTGGTGCTGAACATCGCCGAGGACCACGTCGACTGGCACGGCGGCTTCGGGAACTACAAGGCCGACAAGGCCAAGATCTACGAACGCACCAGGATCGCCGCGATCTACAACGCCGACGAGCCGGTCGTGGAGGCCATGGTCGAGAACGCGGACGTCATCGAGGGCTGCCGCGCCATCGGCTTCACCACCGGCGTCCCGTCGCTGAGCATGATCGGGGTCGTCGAGGACCTGCTGGTGGACCGCGCCTTCATCGAGGACCGCAGGAACTCCGCCGCCGAACTGATCGCCCTGGACCAGATCGGCGAGGTGGTGCCCCGGCACACGGCCGCCAATGCCGCAGCGGCCGCCGCACTGGCACGGGCCTGCGGAGTCGAACCCGCCGCCGTGGCAGCGGGCCTGGCTGGGTTCGATTCCGGCGACCACCGCATCCAGGCCGTGGCGCGCCGCGACGACGTGCTGTGGATCAACGACTCCAAGGCCACCAACCCGCATGCCGCAGGTGCCTCGCTGGGCGCCTTCTCCTCGGTGGTGTGGATCGCCGGAGGGCTTTCCAAGGGCGTGGAGTACGACGAATTGGTATCGGCCCATGCCAAGCGGCTGAAAGCCGTGGTGGTGATCGGCACCGACACCGCCGCGCTGCTCCAGGCCCTTGAACGACACGCACCTCAGGTGCCGGTGATCATGGCGGAGGTGCGGGAAACTGGTGTGCAAGGCGGTGCCGGCTCGGCCGGATCCGCCGCCGGCTGGGCCGTGATGTCCCAGGCCGTCAAGGCGGCCGCCGACATCGCCATGGCCGGGGACACCGTGCTCATGGCCCCGGCGGCGGCATCAATGGACCAATTTTCCTCATACGCACAACGCGGCAATGCCTTCATCGACGCGGTCCGTGCGCTCATGGGGGACGACCCCAGGTAAGGAGCAGTCGTGAGCGGCACATCCCGCACGCCACGGGGCAACAGCGCCAAGGCCGGCACGCCGGGCCCGCAGCGCGGCCGAGGCCGGGAACCGCGTGGACTGGCAAAGTGGTTCACCCGCATCGAGGATCCCTCGCTGCGCGGTGCCCAGATCAACTACTACGTCGTGCTGGGCACCACGCTGGCCCTGACCTTCATGGGCCTGATCATGGTGCTTTCGTCCTCCTCCGTGGAAGCCATCGCCCGGAACCAGTCGGCCTTCGAGGCCTTCTTCAAGCAGTCGCTGTGGGCCCTGGTGGGCGTTGTCGCCCTGGCCTGCTTGCAACTGATCCCGGTGGCCACCCTCAAGAAGATGGCCTGGCCGGCCCTCGCGGGAGCCGGTGTGCTGCTGCTGCTGGTGTTGATCATCGGCAAGGAGATCTACGGCAACAAGAACTGGATCCTCATCGGGCCGTTCTCCATCCAGCCCTCGGAATTCGCCAAGGTGGCCCTCGCCCTGTGGGGCGCCTGGGTGGTGGAGCGCAAGGCCAAGCTCATGGACCAGTGGAAGCATGCTGTCGTCCCGCTGCTGATGCCCTTCGGGCTGCTCATCGTCGGCCTGGTCCTGCTGGGCAGGGACCTGGGCACCGCGCTGATCCTGCTGCTGGTACTGGCCGTGGTGATGTTTGTGGGAGGCGCCAAGGCCAAGCTCTTTGGCATCGCCGGCCTGATAGGCCTTGTCGGAATCGCGGGAATGGTGCTCCTGGCCCCCAACCGCATGGGCCGGATCCTCGCCTGGCTCCACATTGCCTGCGGCGACGGACCCCAGGACTACTGCTACCAGGCCGAACAGGGGCTCTTCGCCCTGGCCTCCGGCGGCTGGTTCGGCGTCGGCCTGGGCCAGTCAAGGCAGAAGTGGTCACACATCCCGGAGGCGCAGAACGACTTCATCTTCGCCGTCCTCGGGGAGGAAATGGGCCTGTTGGGCACCATGTTCGTGATCGTGCTCTACGGGATGCTGGCGGTGGCCATGTACCGCATCGCGGTGCGCACCGGGACCATTTTCGGGCGCGTTGCCATCAGTGGCATCATGGCATGGCTCATTGGCCAGGCCTTCGTCAACATCGGCATGGTCACCGGCCTGCTGCCGGTCATCGGCGTCCCGCTGCCCTTCATCTCCTCCGGCGGCTCGGCTCTGCTTGCCGCGTTCCTGGGCATCGGGGTGGTACTGTCCTTTGCCCGGGAACAACGCGTTAGACTGCAACCGGCCGGAACCCCGCGCGGCCTGGCCGCCATGTTCGCAAAGGGCCGCTCGGCCAAGTAGTCCGCCCGAAACACCGATCTTTGGAAAGTAGTACACCAAACCCCATGACTGAGCCATTACGCGTGGTGATCGCCGGCGGCGGAACGGCCGGACACATCACCCCCATGATTGCCATTGCCGACGCCCTGCGCGCCGCGGACCCAAACACGCAGATCACCGCGGTGGGCACGGCCAGCGGCCTGGAGACCAGGCTGGTGCCCGAGGCCGGGTACGAGCTGCGTACCATCGCCAAGGTCCCGATGCCTCGCCGTCCCTCCCTTGACCTGCTCAAGCTGCCCTTGCGCTTCCGCGCCGCAATCAAGGCTGCCGGCGCGATCCTTGACGACACCGGCGCCCAGGCGGTGCTTGGGGTCGGGGGCTACGTCTGCACCCCGGTGTACCTGGCCGCGAGGAAGCGCAAGCTGCCGGTCTTCATCCACGAGGCCAACGCCCGCGCCGGGCTGGCCAACAAGGTCGGCGCCCGCTTCGCCGCCGGCGTCGGGACGGCCTTCAACGGCACCGGGCTGCCCGGTGCGAAGGTGGTCGGCATGCCGATGCGCGGATTCGTTGCCACCATGGACCGGGCCGCCCACCGGGAACCTGCACGCCGCGCCCTGGGCCTCGCCGGGGACGCCCCGGCGCTCGTGGTCACCGGAGGTTCCTCCGGGGCCGCCTCGATCAATGCGACCATAGCCGCCGGCCTGCCCCAATTGGTCGATGCCGGGGTGCAGGTGCTGCACATCACCGGCCGCGGCAAGGTGGTGCTTGACGCCGCCGGCAACCCGTTGTCGGCACCGGGCTACCGGCAGGTCGAATACGTTGATTCCATGGACCAGGCGTACGCCGCCGCAGACCTCATGGTCGCCCGCTCGGGGGCCGGAACGGTGTGCGAGCTGGCGGTGGCCGGCACCCCCTCGGTGCTCGTCCCGCTGCCCATCGGCAACGGCGAGCAGCGCCTGAACGCCGCCGACCTCGTCGCCGCCGGCGGTGCGCTGGTCGTTGACAACGCCGACTTCACCACCGACTACCTGGCCACGACGCTGCTGCCGCTGCTGCGGGACCGGCAGGCGCTTGCCGCCATGGGCGCAGCCGCCAAGGCACAGGGTCGCGCCGACGCGGCCCAGGTCATGGCATCGATGATCCGCGAATCGCTCGGCCACGCAGGGCCGCAACAGACCGCCAACACGGGAAGCTAAGGGACATGCAGGAACAAAACACACTTGCGACACTGGGCAACGTCCACCTGCTGGGCATCGGCGGGGTGGGGGTCTCGGCAGTTGCCAGGCTCATGCTGGCCCGCGGCCTGACGGTCTCGGGAACCGATGCCAAGGACCTGCCGGTGCTCGATGACCTGCGCGAGGCAGGTGCCCGGATCAACGTGGGCTACGCCGCGTCCAATCTCGGGGATGCCGACACCGTGGTCGTTTCCTCGATCATCAAGGACGGCAACCCGGAGTACGACGAGGCCGTCGCCCGCGGACTGCGCATCCTGCACCGCTCGGAGGGGCTTGCCGCGACCATGGAGGGACACCGGGTCATCACCGTGGCAGGGACCCACGGCAAGACGACCACGACCTCGCTGGTCGCCTTCATGCTGCGCGAGGCCGGCATCTCCCCGACCTTCGCCATCGGTGCCAACATCGCCTCGCTGGGCGTGAACGCCGAATACGGGCAGGGCCGGGTGTTCGTGGCCGAGGCCGACGAATCGGACGCCTCGTTCCTGAACTACGCCCCCGATGTCGCTGTCGTCACCAACATCGAGGCCGACCACCTTGACCACTACGGAAGCGTCGAGGCCGTGCACCGCGCCTTCTACGACTTCGCCTGCCTGCTTCCCGACTCGGGACTGCTGATCTGCTGTGCCGACGATCCCGGCTCCCTGGCCCTGGCCGTGCGAATGCGCCGTGAGCGTCCGGAGCTGCGCGTGCAGACCTACGGCTTCGCCGAGGTCGCGGACCGCCGGTTGAGCGACGCGAAGCCCGTCGGGCTGCGCTTTGCCTGCACCCTGGAGTGGGGCAGTGGGGAAACCGCCGCGCTGGAACTGGCAGTGCCCGGAAACCACAACCTGCTCAATGCCGCTGCAGCATTCGCCGTGGGCCTTGACTGCGGGCTGGAACCCGAAGCCGCCGTGGCCGGGCTTGGCGCCTTCACCGGTGCCGCTCGCCGCTTCGACTTCCGCGGCGAGGCCGGGGGGGTGCGGGTCTTTGACGACTACGCCCACCACCCCACCGAGGTGACGGCGGCACTGCGCGCGGCGCGAGCGGTCGCCGGCGACGGAGCCGTGCACGTCTTGTTCCAGCCGCACCTCTTTTCCCGCACCAAGGAGTTCCACCGCGAGTTCGCCGAGGCGCTCTCCCTGGCCGATTCCGCGTACGTGCTGGAGATCTACCCGGCACGGGAAACCCCTATTCCCGGGGTGACCAGCGAATTGCTGACGCGCGAGCTGAATACCGCCGGGGGGCTGGTGTCCATGTCTAAGGCCGCCGAGGTGCTCGCCTCGGTCGCGGCCCCCGGGGACGTGGTCATGACCATCGGTGCCGGTGACGTCACCGAGCAGGCGGGTGCCATCGTGGCCGCGCTGGAAAAACGTCTGGGCAGCTGATGGCGGGCAAGGCCGGGTCCGGGCAGGGCCCGAACAACGTCCTGGACCTGCCGCAGGACCCGGGGGTTCGCGCCAAAAAGCGTTGGATCATCGGCGCCTCGGTGGTCGCGGGCCTAGTGGTGGTTCTTGTGCTGGTGCTGACGTATTCGCCGATCCTGGCGATCAAGTCGATCACCGTCTCGGGCAATTCGCTCGTCAGCGACAAGACCGTGCAAAAGGCCCTCGAGCCGCTTCACGGCATCCCGCTTTCGCGGGTCGGTACCGGCCGCGTCATGGAACTGTTGGACGGGCAGCCAGCGGTGAAGGACGCGATCGTCCAGGCCGAGGCACCGAACACGTTGCAGGTCCAGGTCGTCGAATTCGTCCCGGTGGCGGTGTTGCTGGAGGGCAAGAAACGCTCCCTGGTGGGGCCCGAGGGGCAGCTGCTGGCGTCCCTGAAGGCCAAGGACAAGCCGAAGCTCCCCACGATCCGATCCTCGAAGGTGACCAAGGACCCCAAGGTGTTTTCGATGCTCACCAAGGTTCTCTCGGAACTACCGGATAAGCTGTTGGCAAACGTGGACCACGCGACGGCCACCAGCAAGGACTTTGTTGAGCTCAAGCTCAACGACGGACAGCTGGTGATTTGGGGCAACGACCAGGATTCGGCCCTCAAGACCAAGGTCTTGGAAGCCCTTTTGGCGGCCCCGAAAGACAAGAAAGCACCCATTAAGGTGTACGACATTTCCAGCCCGCAGCACCCGGTGGCCCGGTAACGGACCGCCAAGGGCCCGAATACAAGAAAAAACAACGACTTAGGGGCGACACGCGGCCTTGGTCGTTGCATGTACGAACTACGAAACATAGCGTTTTCATAGCGGTTGCTTGACATAACTATAACCTTCGAGTTGAGGGTTAACGTTGGTCCGGTTGAGCTTCCTCGGTCAGCAGCACATCGAACAAGGGAATCAGGACGTGGCAGCTCCACAGAACTACCTCGCCGTCATCAAGGTCGTCGGCATCGGCGGTGGCGGCGTCAACGCCGTCAACCGCATGATCGAAGTTGGCCTGCGAGGCGTTGAATTTATTGCAATCAACACGGATGCGCAGGCATTGCTCATGAGCGATGCCGACGTCAAGCTCGATGTGGGCCGCGAACTCACCCGTGGCCTGGGCGCCGGCGCCAACCCCGACGTGGGCCGCCAAGCGGCGGAGGACCACGCGGAGGAAATCGAGGAAGTGCTGCGCGGGGCCGACATGGTCTTCGTGACCGCGGGCGAGGGCGGCGGCACCGGCACCGGTGGCGCTCCGGTCATCGCACGCATCGCACGCGGGCTCGGCGCGCTGACCATTGGCGTGGTCACCCGTCCGTTCACCTTCGAGGGACGCCGCCGTGCGACCAGTGCCGAAAACGGCATCGAGGCGCTGCGCGACGAGGTCGACACCCTCATCGTCATCCCCAACGACCGACTGCTCTCCATCTCGGACCGCAACGTCTCGGTCCTGGACGCATTCCGCCAGGCCGACCAAGTGCTGCTCTCCGGTGTGCAGGGCATCACCGACCTGATCACCACCCCGGGCCTGATCAACCTCGACTTCGCGGACGTCAAGTCCGTGATGCAGGGTGCCGGATCGGCACTCATGGGCATCGGCTCGGCACGCGGCGAGGATCGCGCCGTCAAGGCCGCGGAGCTCGCCATCGCCTCGCCGCTGCTCGAAGCCTCCATCGACGGCGCCCACGGCGTCCTGCTGTCCATCCAGGGCGGCTCGGACCTCGGGTTGTTCGAGATCAACGAGGCGGCCCGCCTCGTGCAGGAAGTGGCCCACCCGGAAGCCAACATCATCTTCGGCGCCGTCATTGACGACGCCCTGGGTGACGAGGCCCGCGTGACGGTCATCGCTGCAGGCTTCGACCAGGTCGATGCCACCAGTGCGCCGCAGACCCTGCAGCCGGCCGTACGCAACGCCCCCGCAGCACCGGCAGCGGCACCCGCCGCTCCCGCCGCGGCACCGGCCTCGCCCCAGGCGGCACCCCGCCGGGAAGAGGTCCACGCTGCCGTGGCAACCGTTGAACCGGGCTTCGAGGAACTTCCCGCCATTGTCGAGCCGGACCTCTCGGCCGCCAACGACGACCTGGACGTCCCCGACTTCCTGAAGTAAGCCGGGCCGACGGCAGAAGGGAACCTTCCAAGCCACCATGTTGCGATACCAGTCAATGCTCGCCCCCGGCGTGCACATTGCATTCACATCCACGGCCGAAGGGAACCTTGCCTTCCACGTTCCTGATGATCGCGACGCCGTGCTGCTGCGGCGTCGCGATCTGGAACGGACCCTGGGACTGGGGGAGACCCGGTTCAGCTACATGGACCAGATCCATTCGGCCACGGTGCTTGAAGTCACCGGGCCGCCGGAGAAATCCGGCATTCCCACCTGCGACGGTCTGTTCTCGGCCGACTCAACGCAACCGCTGGCCGTCATGGTCGCCGATTGCGTCCCCTTGGTCCTCGTGGGCGTCTCCGAACAGGGACCGGTCACAGCTGTCGCGCACGCCGGACGACGCGGATTGCTCGACGGAATCCTGACCGAAACGGTAAAGCGCATGCGCTCGGCCGGGGCGGAGGACTTTGAGGCCTGGATCGGGCCGTCGATATGTGGCAGCTGCTACGAAGTTCCCGCCGACATGGCCGCCGATTCCGAGGCCCTGCGCCCCGGGATCGGTTCCACCACCAGCCGTGGCACCACCGGCCTGGATCTCCCGCGTGCAGCGGCTTCCGAACTTCGCGATCTGGGCGTAGCAGTCACCGAATCCGGGGCATGCACCCTGGAAGACGAGACCTACTTTTCCTACCGCCGCGACTCCCGCACCGGCCGACTGGCCGGATTGGTGTGGCAGGCAACGGACCAGATGGTGTCCGGCTCACCTTCCTGAG
Organism: Paeniglutamicibacter sp. ORCA_105; assembly: GCF_045798545.1. Lineage (NCBI taxonomy): Bacteria > Bacillati > Actinomycetota > Actinomycetes > Micrococcales > Micrococcaceae > Paeniglutamicibacter > Paeniglutamicibacter sp. ORCA_105. Next base: position 22,553 of record NZ_JBIXLM010000031.1, read on the forward strand.
TCTTCAACCGGCCGTCCAGCGGTCCAGAAACGGGTCCGCGGCCCCCGCGCCGAACGCCACATGGCGACACACCGCCCAAATCACGCCGATGTCCTCCGACACCGCCAAATGGTGCTGTAGCGTCGAGTTAGCGGAGAGATTTGCGGTTCGGTAGACCGCCGACCGCGCACGATCAAAAGGAGAAGACCATGGCTGGCGCATTGCGCAAGACAATGATCTACCTGGGACTCGCCGAAGGTGACGAGAACTTCGAGGCCGACAAGCACGACATTGAAGCGCGTGAAGAAGTGCGCGTTGTCGAGCCGGTCCGCGAAGAGCCGGTTGCCGCACAGCCAGCTCCGGTAGCACAAGTGGCACCCCGCCCTGTCACCGAAAACGAATACCGGGCTCCGGTAACACCCATCAAGCGCGCTCCTTCAGCACGGGACGAGGACTCTTCATTGCGTCAAATCACCACCGTTCATCCACGTTCTTACAATGACGCGAAAATCATTGGCGAGAACTTCCGTGATGGCATCCCAGTCATCATGAACGTCACGGACATGGGCGAAGCTGACGCCAAGCGCCTGGTCGATTTCTCGGCGGGGCTGGTTTTTGCCCTCCACGGAAGCATCGAGCGGGTCACCAACAAGGTGTTCCTGCTCTCGCCGTCGACGGTTGAGGTCCTGGGTGAGGACAAGAAACAGTCCGAAGACCAGGCAACCTTTTTCAACCAGAGCTAAGTTCAAGGGTTCGAAGGCATAGTGGAGCTTATTTTCGCGCTACTTTACGTAGTGCTGACGGTGCTGCAGGTCATGTTGCTGTTGCGCATAGTGCTTGACGTCACGGAGTCGTTTGCGCGCTCCTGGCGTCCGCGTGGACTGGCCCTGGTTGCGGTCTCGGTAATTGCCAAGACCACTGACCCTCCGATGCGCTGGTTGCGCTCGCGCATAAAACCGCTAGATCTCGGCGGAATTCGCCTTGATTTGGCGTTCATTATTTTGTTCTTTGCGGTAATAGTGCTCAAGATTGTTGTTAACAATTTGGGCGTTGCCGCGGCTCAGTGATAGGCCTCCACGGAGGCAAGAATTACGGTGCGACAAGGGTCAAGGCGGAGAATTTTCGGAACGAAAGCTCGTTTCCTTTAGCCTTTACCGGTCCAGTCGTTATAGTGTTGTCACATTAGGCGCAACGACTGCACCGGGTTGCGCACCAATAAACGGTAAGTGTACTCGTGCCGCACTTCAGCGGTTCGAGGAGAGAACCAAGTATCGAGGTGACCAGATGGCTCTCACGCCAGAAGATGTAGTCAACAAGCGATTTCAGCCGACGAAGTTTCGTGAAGGCTACGATCAGGATGAAGTTGACGATTTCCTAGACGAAATCGTTGTCGAGCTACGTCGTCTGACGCAGGAGAACGACGAACTGCGTCGCCGCCTGTCGGAAGCCGGCATTAGCGAAGGCGAACAGGCCGTCCCAGCCCCTGTGGCAGCAGCCCCCGCGGCCAAGCCCGTCGAAGCGGAAAAGCCCAAGGAAGCCAAGGCGCCCGAGGTCAAGAAGGACGAGACCAAGGCTCCGGAAGCACCCAAGGCAGCAGAGCCGGCAAAGGCAGCAGCAGTGGCCCCCGCCGCCGCAGCTGCAGCCCCGGCTTCCACCGCCGAGTCCGCCGCCGGCGTCCTCGCCATGGCACAACGTCTGCACGACGAGTACGTCTCCGCAGGTGTTGAACAGCGTGACAAGATCATCGCCGAAGCCCAGCTCGAGGCAAACAGCCTCGTTTCCGAGGCCGAGGAGAAGAGCCGCAAGACCCTGTCGGCCCTGGAGCAGCAGAAGACTGTTCTGGAGCGCAAGGTCGAGCAGCTGCGTGGATTCGAGCGCGACTACCGCGCTCGCCTGAAGACCTACATCGAGGGTCAGCTGCGCGACCTCGAAGCCAAGGGCTCCATGGACACGGCAGAAGCCAAGGAAAACGGCTAATCTGCTTCACCACCTGCCTCACATATTGATGGCTTAAGATTGTTGGCGGTCGGGTTACCGACCGCCAACAATGCGTTAAAGGACATGATGGAAAACAGCTCCACACCACCGGCGTCGGAAGGCGCCGCCACGCCCGCGCCAGGCAGTGGAACCAAACGGCGCCTCATTTATGCCGCGGGCATCCTGGCGGTACTTGCATTGGTCCTGGATCAATTCACCAAGCGCATCGTTGAAACCTCCATGAGCGAGGGGCAGGTCATCGACGTCTTCCCTCCGCTGCTGCGCTGGTATTACATCAAGAACTCGGGCGCCGCGTTTTCCATGGGCGAGGGCTACACCTGGATCTTTAGCATCATCCAGGCAGCGGTGCTCATCTACGTGGCGGTGTTCCTGGTCCGCAAGATCCGCGTCTGGCCGTGGTCGCTGGCCCTGGGCGGCTTGATGGGCGGGGTCGCGGGAAACCTGACCGACCGTCTCTTTCGTCCTCCATCCTTTGGGCAGGGCCACGTGGTGGACTTCATTGCGCTGCCCAACTTTGCCATTTTCAACATCGCCGACATGTTCATCGTCTGCTCGATGATCGGGATCTGCCTGCTGCTCTTCACCGGTCGCGAACTCGATGGCAGCAAGCCGGCGGATAAAAAGGAACCCGGACACGACGCCGGGGCCGAGCCCAGGGAACTGCAGTGACCCAGGAGCGGACCGAATCGCTCGTCGTCGACCCGGAGGAGGCTGGCCTGCGCATAGACGCCTTCCTGGTCAAACGCCTCGAGCTCTCCCGCGCGCAGGCGGCATTGCTTTGCGCCGAGGGAAACGTAACCCTCGGGAGCAAGGTGCTGGGCAAGTCGAAGAAGACCAATGTGGGCGACACCATCGACGTCTTTATCCCGCTTAGGCCGGACCCACTAGAAATCAGGGTAGAAATCGTGGAAGACCTCAAGATCATTGCCGACGACGACGACTATGTCGTCATCGACAAGCCCGTGGGAGTTGCGGCGCACCCTTCCCCGGGATGGGTCGGTCCCACCGTGGTCGGCGCTCTGGCCGCGGCCGGTTACCGCATTTCCACTTCCGGCTCCGCCGAGCGCCAGGGTATCGTCCACCGCCTGGACGTTGGCACCAGCGGCCTGATGGTCGTCGCCAAGACCGAACGCGCCTATACGGCGCTCAAGCGCGCGTTCAAGGAACGGACCCCGAAGAAGATCTACCATGCCGTCGTGCAGGGTCTGCCGGACCCGCTGGAAGGCACCATCGATGCTCCGCTTGGCCGCCATCCCGGCCATGACTGGAAATTCGCCGTCATCGAGGATGGCCGCGATTCGAGGACCCACTACAAGGTGCTCGAGGCCTTCGGCCGGGCATCGCTGGTGGAGGTCACCCTGGAAACCGGGCGCACCCACCAAATCCGCGTGCATTTCAGTGCGCTTCGGCACCCGTGCGCGGGCGACCAGACCTATGGGGCGGACCCCAAGCTGTCGGCGGCCCTCGGGCTGACCCGGCAGTGGCTCCATGCCCAACTGCTAGGGTTCTTCCACCCGGTGAACGGGGAATGGGTCGAGTACACCAGCGAGTACCCGCTGGACCTGAACAACGCCCTCGAAATGCTGCGGGACGGCAACTTCTAGTCCGTACCAAGATGCACCCGGAACATCACCGGGTGCATCTTCACACATTGGCGCGCGCAGGTGGTCGGGTGTCGGTGCGAGCGCCTAGACTGGATCGGTGGCTAGCTCAAATCGCGATGGATTCGTACACCTTCACACGCACACCGAATACTCAATGCTTGACGGTGCCGCGCGCCTGACGGAACTCTTTGAGGAGACCAACCGGCTGGGCATGACGGCCTTGGCCACCACCGACCACGGCTACCTCTTCGGTGCCTTCGACTTCTGGTCCAAGGCCACCGCCGCCGGGGTCAAGCCGATCATCGGCATCGAGGCCTACGTGACCCCGGGCACCGCACGCGACGACAAGACCCGTGTGAAGTGGCGCACCGAGGAAAGCCAGAAGCGCGACGACGTCTCCGGCGGTGGCCTGTACACGCACATGACGTTGCTCAGCTACAACAACACCGGCATGAAGAACCTGTTCAAGGCCTCTTCCATCGCTTCACTCGATTCGGTTTTTGGCAAGTACCCGAGGCTGGACCGCGACCTGCTGAACACCTACCACGAGGGCATCATCGCCACCACCGGCTGCCCCTCCGGCGAGGTGCAGACCAAGCTCCGCCTCGGCCAGTACAACGAGGCCAAGGCCGCGGCAGCGGAGTTCCAGGACCTGTTCGGCAAGGAAAACTACTTCTGCGAACTGATGGACCACGGCCTGGACATCGAGCGCCGGGTCACCCAGGACCTGCTGCGCCTGTCCAAGGAACTGAACATCCCGCTGGTGGCGACCAACGACCTGCACTACACCCACGAGCACGATGCCAAGGCCCACGAGGCGCTGCTGGCCATCAACTCCGGCTCCACGCTCGACGAACCGACCTACGACCAGGGCGGCTCGCGCTTCGCCTTTTCCGGTTCCGGCTACTACCTCAAGAGCCCGGCGGAAATGCGCCACCTGTTCAAGGAGCTGCCCGAGGCCTGCGACAACACCCTGCTGATCGCCGAACGCGCCGAGGTCTCCTTCGACACCAGCGCCAACTACATGCCGCGCTTCCCGTGCCCGCCGGGGGAGGACGAGACCAGCTGGCTGATCAAGGAAGTCGACAAGGGCCTGCACTACCGCTACCCGGGCGGCATCCCGGAGGATTCGCGCAAGCAGGCGGACTTCGAACTCGACGTCATCATCAAGATGGGCTTCCCCGGCTACTTCCTGGTCGTGGCAGACTTCATCAACTGGTCCAAGGACAACGGCATCCGCGTCGGACCCGGCCGTGGTTCCGGCGCCGGATCCATGGTCGCCTACGCCATGCGCATCACCGACCTTGACCCGCTGGTCCACGGGCTGATCTTCGAACGCTTCCTAAACCCCGAACGCGTCTCCATGCCCGACTTCGACGTCGACTTCGATGATAGGCGCCGCTCGGAGGTCATCAGGTACGTCACCGAGAAATACGGCGACGAACGCGTGTCGATGATCGTGACCTATGGATCGATCAAGACCAAGCAGGCGCTGAAAGACTCCTCCCGTGTGCTTGGCTACCCCTTCTCCATGGGTGAATCCCTGACCAAGGCACTGCCGCCTCCCGTCATGGCCAAGGACATCCCGCTCAACGACATCGAGGACCCGAAGTCCAAGCGCTACTCCGAGGCCGGGGACTTCCGCCAGTTGGTGGCTACCGACCCGGAGGCCGCGCGCGTTTTCGAAACGGCGAAGGGCATCGAGGGGCTGAAGCGCCAATGGGGCGTGCACGCCGCCGGCGTGATCATGAGCTCGGACCCCATCATCGACGTCATCCCGATCATGCGCCGCATCCAGGACGGCCAGGTCATCACCCAGTTCGACTACCCGACCTGTGAAGGCCTGGGGCTGATCAAGATGGACTTCCTGGGCCTGAGAAACCTCACCATCATTTCCGATGCGCTGGAAAACATGAAGGCGAACCAGGGCGTGGACCTGGACCTGGAAACGCTGGCGCTGGATGACGCCGGCGCCTACGAATTGATGGCCCGCGGCGACACCCTGGGCGTGTTCCAGCTGGACGGCGGTCCCATGCGTTCGCTGCTCAAGCTCATGCGCCCCGACAACTTCGAAGACATCTCCGCGGTGCTCGCGCTCTACCGGCCCGGCCCCATGGGTGCCAACTCGCACAACAACTACGCGTTGCGCAAGAACAAGCTCCAGGAAGAGACCCCGATCCACCCCACGCTCGAGGAACCGCTGCGGGAGATCCTGGGCACCACCTACGGCCTGATCGTGTACCAGGAGCAGGTCATGTCCATCGCGCAGAAGCTGGCCGGCTTCTCGCTGGGTCAGGCAGACATCCTGCGCCGCGCCATGGGCAAGAAGAAGAAATCCGAGCTGGACAAGCAGTTCGCCGGATTCTCCCAGGGCATGATCGACAACGGTTACACCATGGAGGCCGTCAAGACCCTCTGGGACATCCTGCTTCCCTTCTCCGACTACGCCTTCAACAAGGCGCACTCGGCGGCCTACGGCGTCATCTCCTACTGGACCGCCTACCTCAAGGCCCACTACCCGTCCGAATACATGGCCGCGCTCTTGACCTCCGTTGCGGATGACAAGGACAAGACGGCCATGTACCTGAACGAATGCCGGCACATGGGCATCACCGTGCTGGCACCGGATGTGAACGAATCGGCGCTGAACTTCACCCCGGTGGGCACCGACATCCGCTTCGGGATGGGAGCGATCCGCAACGTCGGCGCGAACGTGGTCAACGCCCTGGTCGAATCCCGGGCCGAAAAGGGTAATTTCGAGAACTTTGCCGACTTCCTGCAAAAGGTCCCGGCGGTGGTCTGCAACAAGCGGACCATCGAATCCCTGATCAAGGCCGGCGCCTTCGACTCCATGGGACATGCCCGCCGGGCCCTGGTCGCGGTCCACGAGGAGGCCGTGGACTCGGTCATCTCGGTCAAGCGCAACGAGGCGGCCAACCAGTTCGACCTCTTTAGCGCGTTCGAGGACCCGACCGCCGCTGCCGGGATGACCGTCGCGGTCCCGGACATGCCCGACTGGGAGAAGAAGGACAAGCTGGCCTTCGAGCGCGACATGCTCGGGCTCTATGTCTCGGACCACCCGCTCAAGGGCCTGGGCGGGCTGCTGGAGCAGAACGCCGACATGTCCGTCACCCAGGTGCTTTCCGACGACGGCCCGCAGGACGGGCACACCGTGACCATCTGCGGGATGATCACCTCGCTGCAGCGCCGCATCGCCAAGAAGAGCGGCAACCCGTACGCCAGATGCGAGATCGAGGACCTTTCCGGGTCCATGGAAACCATGTTCTTCGGCAACGCCTACGCGCCGATCGCCAACGTGCTGGCCGAGGACCTGATCGTGGTGGTCAAGGGCCGCGTGCAGAAGCGCGACGACGGATCCATCACGCTCAACGCCCAGGAGCTCACGGTCCCGGAAATCAGCGAGGACGGCGAGGGCGGGCCGGTGGTCATCTCCATGGCCAACCACAAGGCCACCGAGGAGGTCATCTCCGCGCTCGGGGAGGTGCTGCGCGTCCACCAGGGGACGACCGAGGTGCGCGTGAAGCTGCACAGCACCCGTGGCGTCTCGCTCATGCGCCTGGGCATGGAATACCGCGTCAACCCGAACTCGGCGCTCTTCGGGGACCTGAAGGTCCTGCTGGGTTCGACCTGCCTCGACGGCTGACACGGGCCAGGACCCGGTGCCACGGCGCCCGAATGAAAAGCCCCAACGCGGGCGGATCTATTCGGGCGCCTTCGCGTATGCTGCTGCCAGGGCCGGGTAGTAGTCGTCCCAGTTGACCGAATCGACGTCGCCGCCCTGCAGATGCACGAGCATCCGCTGCAGGAAATACTCCCAGCCCGGCCCGATGATGCCTGGGTCATCGGACGCGCCGAGCTCATGGATGAACGTGATCTTCTTGGTCCCCGTTCGCGACGAAAGATCCAGCCCAAGATCCCAGGCCCCTTGTTCGGTGTCGGCCGTCAAGCGGAACTTATACGGGGGCCTGCACCGGTGGACCCGCACGCTACCGGCAGCCGATTCCAGCCCTTCCTTAAGGAATGCGAACCGCAGGTCGCCGCTTTCCGCGTTCCCGCGCAGGATCCCGGCCCAGGAGCGGAGGCCCTCCGCCGTGGTGAAGACATCCCAGATTTCACGGACACCGGACTGCGCATCGAGTTCGATGACGATTCGCCGACCGGTCGGCGACAGCTCGACACCGCCGTGGGCCTGTGTCATGGAGTAGCACCCTTCCTGATGGGTGTTGGCCTTGCGCGGGCCCCACGCGGATCGGGCCCAGGGGAGGGCGAAGCCTATTCGGGCGCCTTCGCGTATGCTGCTGCCAGGGCCGGGTAGTAGTCGTCCCATTTGACGGACTCGACGTCGCCGCCCTCCAGTGAAACAATCGCCCGCTGGACGTAGTACTCCCAGCCAGGTCCGATGCTGCTCGGATCGTCGGTCAACCCGAGTTCCTGGATGAAGCGAATCGAACTCACCCCGTCCCGCCCGGACAGTTCGAGCCCGAGGTGCCACGCGCCGTACTCGCTGTACGTGGTGAAGGCCAGTTCATGCGGTGGCCTGCAACGGATGATTTCCAGTGTCGCGGGCTCCGCTTCCTTCCCCTCCTCGACCATGGAGAAGCGCAGGTTTCCGGCTTCGCGGTTTCCGCGCAGGACTCCCACCCAGGGTCCGAGGCCCTCCGGAGTGGTGAAGGCGTTCCAGATTTCCTCCAAGCCGAACTCGACCTCGCGCTCGATCACGATGCGCAATCCTGTGGGCGACTGTTCGATGCTTCCGTGTGGCAGTGGCATGCGGATCCCCTTCCGGTGTTTTCGTGCGTGCTAGGTGCAGACTATGGCACAGGCATGCAGCGGGGGAAGCACATAGTAGCGAGGGGAGTGCCGTTTCGATTGTTAAGGGCGATGCCAGGCGCATGTCGTGGTGCCGGTCCGCCGACACGATAAACTGGTGCGGTGACTAGCAACGCCAGCCCCCAGACCTTTTCCGCGCTCCAAGACCTAGACCTGCGGGGCGCCGCGTTGGACCATGCGAGCCTCAAGGCGGTGCTTCCGCGGCCCGAACTGAACTTCGCCACGGCCGCCGAGGCGGTCGAGGGCATCATTGCCCGCGTCCGTGCCGAGGGCTTCGCCGCCCTATCCGACCTGGCCGAAAGGTTTGACGGCGTCACCCAGACCCACACCCGCGTCCCGGCCGAGGCCATGGAACGCGCCCTGGCCGAGCTCGACCCCAAGGTCCGTGCCGGCCTGGAGGAATCCATCGCCCGGGCACGCGCCTTTGCCGCGGCCCAGGTGCCGGAAGACACCCGCGTGGACTACGGCACCGGTGCAACCGTCACCCAGCGCTGGGTGCCGGTGCGCCGGGTGGGCCTCTATGTTCCCGGCGGCCTGGCCGTGTACCCGAGCTCGGTGATCATGAACGCCGTCCCCGCGCTGGCCGCCGGCGTCGGATCCCTGGCCATCGCCTCGCCCCCGCAAAAGGAATTCGGCGGGTTGCCCCACCCCACGATCCTGGCAGCGGCCCAGCTGCTCGGCGTGGAGGAGGTCCACGCCATGGGCGGGGCCCAGGCCATCGCCGCCTTCGCTTACGGCGTCCCGGTGCCCGAGGGCATTGACCCGCAGCTGGCCATCGAGCCCGTCGATGTGGTCACCGGCCCCGGAAACCTCTTTGTGGCGACAGCCAAGCGCCTGGTCAAGGGCGTGGTCGGGATCGACGCCGAAGCCGGCCCCACCGAAATCGCGATCTTGGCCGACGCCACGGCGAACCCGGACTTCATCGCCGCGGACATGATCTCCCAGGCCGAGCACGACCCCAACGCCGCCGCGGTGCTCATCACCGATTCGCCCGAGATCGCCGAGGCGGTGCGCAACGCGCTGGAGGGCCAGTGCGCCACCACCAAGCACTCCGAACGGGTGCGCATCGCGCTGGGCGGAAAGCAGTCGGCCACGATCCTGGTCGACGACATGGCCGCGGGCATCGCGGTGTGCAACGTCTATGCGGCCGAGCACCTGGAGATCCACACGGCCAATGCGGCCGCCGACGCTGCGCACATCACAGCGGCGGGAGCCGTGTTTGTCGGGGCGCATTCCCCGGTGAGCCTGGGGGACTACTGCGCGGGTTCCAACCACGTCCTGCCGACCAGCGGAACCGCAGCCTTCGCCTCGGGGCTGAACGTCAACACCTTCCTCAAGGCCATCCAGGTCATCGACTACGATCGTGCCGCGCTGTCGGTGGTGGCCCCCCACGTGGTTGCCCTGGCCAACGCCGAGGACCTGCCTGCACACGGCGACGCGGTGGCCATCCGTTTCCCCTAGCGGTTCCGCCCGGCGGCGGCGCGATGGGCATAGTGTGGCGAAGACCACAACATATGGTAATGACATTGTTGTGACTACGCTATATGTGGCCCTAAACTAATCCCGAGCACGCATGTGCTTTGCATGAACGAGACCCGAGGAAGGGGTGCCATGTACTGTCCCTACTGCAGGCACACCGATTCACGCGTCGTGGATAGCCGACTGACCGACGACGGCACCGCGATTCGCCGCCGCCGGCAATGCGCCGAATGCGGCCGCCGGTTCAGCACCGCGGAAACCACCAGCCTGAACGTGCTTAAGCGTTCCGGGGTGGCCGAGCCGTTCAGCCGTGCCAAGGTCATCAACGGGGTGCGCAAGGCGTGCCAGGGGCGTCCCGTCACCGACGACGACCTCGCGTTGTTGGCCCAGGAAGTCGAAGAAGCGGTTCGTTCCAGCGGTGCCGCGGAAATCAACGCCCGCGAAGTCGGTCTGGCGATCCTCACGCCGCTGCAGCGACTCGACGAGGTCGCCTACCTGCGATTCGCCAGCGTCTACCAGGACTTCAAGTCCCTGGAGGACTTCGAAGGGGCCATCGCGAAGTTGCGTGTCGAACGCGACACCCGTCCCTCGGGCCACCAGCGTCCGCTGGGCGCGCGCTAGGCCCCGGCCCGCCCTTGGCGTCCGTCCCGGGAGCAGGCTAGGAAAGCGTCCGTCCCGGGAGCAGGCTAGGAAAGCCCGGACTGCTGCAGGGCAGCCCCGACGATGCCGGCGTTGTTCTTCGACTTCGCCACGGTGATCGGGGTGGAAAGCGAAAGCCGGGGCAGGTAGTCGTCGGCGCGCTTGGAAATTCCGCCGCCGATGACGAACAGCGAGGGGGAGAAGAGGAACTCCACGTGGGAGAAGAAGCGCTGCAATCGCACCGCGTATTCGTCCCAGCCCAGGTCCTCGCGCTCGCGCGCCGAGGCCGAGGCGCGGGTCTCGGCGACCGCCGAATCGATCTCCAGGTGTCCCAGCTCCACGTTGGGCACCAGCACGCCGTTGTGGATCAGCGCCGAGCCGATGCCGGTGCCCAGGGTGATCACCAGCACCGAACCTCCCACGCCCGCCCCGGCGCCGTAACGCGCCTCGGCCAGGCCCGCGGCGTCGGCGTCGTTCATGACATGGACCGGGCGCCCCAGCTGCGCGGTAAAGAGCGCATCAACGTCGGTGCCGATCCATGACTTGTCCACGTTGGCGGCCGAGCGGGCAACGCCGTGGTGGATGATGGCGGGGAACGTGACGCCGACGGGGGTCTGCGCCCCGGGAGCCCCGTCCCGCTCATCGAGCTGGGCAACGATCTGGGCCACCACCTCTGCCACCGCGGCCGGGGTCGCAGGCTTCGGGGTATCGATGCGGACGCGTTCGCCGATCAGCTTTCCGGTCGAGAGGTCGACGATGCCACCCTTGATGCCGGTGCCGCCGATGTCGATGCCGATGGCCGTGGGCGATGGGTTCAGTGCGCGTTCAGACATGCGGGTCGGGCTCTTTCTCTAAGGAGGGGCTAAAACGGGGTCCCTGGGGTTAAGCCAGGGTCAGGATTTCGGCGCCGTCCTCGTTGACGAGCAGGGTGTGTTCAAATTGTGCCGTGCGCTTGCGGTCCTTGGTGGTTGCGGTCCAGCCGTCGTCCCACATGTCCCACTCGATGGTGCCCAGGGTGAGCATGGGTTCGATGGTGAACGTCATGCCCGGTTCGATCAGCTGGCTGTAGGCCGGTGCCGCATCGTAGTGCGGGATGATCAATCCGGTATGGAAGGATTCTGCCACGCCGTGCCCGGTGAAGTCCCGCACCACGCCATAGCCGAAGCGTTTTGCGTAGGCGGAAATGGTGCGGCCGATGACGTTGATTTCGCGGCCCGGCATGACGGACTTGATGGCCCGGCGCAGGGATTCCTCGGTGCGCTCGACCAGCAGCCGGGATTCCTCGTCGACGTTCCCGGCCAGGAAGGTGGCGTTGGTGTCGCCGTGGACCCCGCCGATGAACGCGGTGATGTCGATGTTCACGATGTCCCCGTCCTGCACCACCGTGGTGTCGGGGATGCCGTGGCAGATGACCTCGTTGATGGAGGCGCACAGCGACTTCGTGAAGCCGCGGTAGCCCAGGGTCGAGGGGTAGGCCTTGTGGTCAAGCAGGAATTCGTGCCCGATCCTGTCCAGCTCGTCGGTGGTGACTCCCGGGACGACGGCCTTGCCGACCTCCGCCAGCGCCTGCGCGGCGATCTTGGAGGCCACGCGCATCCGGGCGATGATGTCCGCGGAGCGGACTTCCGGGGCGTCGGACTTGCGCGGTGCCGGCCTCCCGACATATTCGGGACGGGGGATCGAGTTGGGGACGGTTCGCTGTGGAGTGGGGGTACCGGGAACGAGGGTTCCGATGGGTGCGGTTGTTGCTAAAGGCATGGTTCCCATTCTAGCGGGGTCGATGGTGTCGCGTGCCAAGGAGCCGGGCCGTTGCCCGGGCGGCCGTCGGCTGTAGGGTGGTGGCATATCGAGTCAATGTGGCGTCAACGAAAGGTGGGTCAGTCCCGATGAGTGGAGCATTGCCCGGCGAGGGCGAATTCTGGTTCAACATCACCACCGGCCAGGTCGAAACCGGGCCGCAGGCCGATTGGTCGCAGCTCCTGGGCCCGTATCCCTCGCGCGCCGAGGCGGAACTGGCCATGAGCAAGGTGCGCGAACGCAACGAGCAGTGGGACGAGGAAGACGAGGAAGAGGAGGAGTAGGGGGCTAGCGGTCCCCGAACTCGTGTTCCGCCGCCGGGAAGGTTCCGGCCAGCACGTCCTCGCGGTAGGCGGTCGCTGCCCCCGACACCACGGAGCGCAGGTCCGCGTACTTCTTCACGAACCGCGCACTCTTGCCGCTGCCCAGGCCCAGCATGTCCTGCCACACCAGGACCTGGCCGGTGGTGGCGGCACCGGCGCCGATGCCCACGGTGGGAACGCGCAATGCTTCGTCGACTTGGCGGGCGGTGCCGGTGGGGATCATTTCCATCAGCACGGCGAAGGACCCCGCGGCCTCCAGCGCCTGGGCGTCGGCGACCAGTGCCGCCGCGGCGTCGCCGCGGCCCTGGACCCGGTAGCCTCCCAGGGCATGTTCGGACTGCGGGGTGAAGCCGATGTGTGCCATGACCGGAACGCCGGCGGCCACCAGGGCGCGCACGTGCGGGACGAAAAACTGCCCGCCTTCCAGCTTCACGGCGTGCACACCGCCCTCCTTCATGAGGCGCACCGCCGATGAAACCGCCTGTTCGGGGGAGACCTCGTAGGATCCGAACGGCAGGTCGCACACCACCAGCGCGTGCTTGGCGCCGGAGACCACCGCCTTGGAAAAGACGATCATTTCGTCCATGGTGATCGGCAGCGTGGAGGAATAGCCCATCACGGTGTTGGCCGCCGAGTCGCCCACCAGCAGCACCTCAATGCCCGCGGCGTCAAAGATGCCCGCCATCATCGTGTCGTAGGCGGTGAGCATCGCGAATTTCCGGCCCTCGTCCTTCGCCGCTTGCAGGTGGTGCAGACGGATTCGCGGTCCGGAAACGGCGCCCGTGGCAGGGGAATTTGCTGGTGTGGAAGGATGAGCACTCATGGGCAAGAGACTAATGCACATTCGGCGCAGCTGTCCTCCCGTGTCCCGGCCGTAAAAACGTATAAAGTGAGTCAGTGGGGCGGGAACCGCCGCCAAAACCGTTTGTGGAAGGAACCCGCCGTGGATCGCCAGCAGGAATTCGTCCTTAGAACCATTGAGGAGAGGGACGTACGTTTCGTGCGCCTGTGGTTTACCGATGTGGTGGGTTCCATGAAATCCGTGGCCCTGGCACCTGCCGAGGTCGAGGGTGCCTTCGAGGAAGGCCTGGGCTTTGACGGTTCCTCCATCGAGGGAATGTCGCGGATTTACGAGTCGGACATGCTGTTGCAGCCGGACCCCTCCACCTTCCAGATCCTGCCGTGGCGCGGAGAGACCGAGCCTACCTCGAGGATGTTCTGCGACATCCTGACCCCGGACGGACTGCCTGCCGCAGCCGACTCCCGGCAGGTGCTCAAACGCCAGCTGGCCGTCGCCTCCGAGATGGGCTTCACCTGCTACACGCACCCCGAGATTGAATTCTATTTGTTACGTTCCTCCGAGCTGGGAACCGACGGTTACCCGGTGCCGGTTGACCGGGGCGGGTACTTCGACCACGTCACCGGCGGCGTCGCCCAGGACTTCCGCCGCACCGCGGTGACAATGCTCGAAGCCGTGGGCATCTCCGTGGAGTTCAGCCACCACGAAAACGGCCCGGGCCAGAACGAGATCGACCTGCGCTACGCCGATGCGCTGCAGACGGCCGACAACGTCATGACGTTCCGCACCGTGATCAAGGAAGTCGCGATCCAGCAGGGCATCTACGCGACGTTCATGCCCAAGCCGTTCTCCGACGAACCCGGCTCCGGCATGCACACCCACTTCTCGCTCTTCGAGGGCGACACCAACGCCTTCTTCGAGGCGGGCCGTGAATTCCAGCTCTCCGACACCGCCCGCCAGTTCATTGCCGGGATCCTGCGCCACGCGCCGGAGTTCACCGCGGTGACCAACCAGTTCGTGAACTCCTACAAGCGCCTCTGGGGCGGCGGGGAGGCCCCGAGCCACCGCTCCTGGGGCCACAACAACCGTTCAGCACTGGTGCGTGTTCCGCTCTACAAGCCGGGCAAGGGTCAGTCGGCGCGCGTCGAGTACCGCGGCATCGACTCGGCCACCAACCCCTATCTGGCCTACGCCTGCCTGCTGGGCGCCGGGCTGAAGGGCATCCAGGAAGGCTACGAGCTCGAACCACAGGCCGAAGAAGACGTGTGGGGACTGAGCAGCGCCGAGCGCCGCGCCAGTGGACACGACCCGCTTCCCGGGTCCCTGCACGATGCCATCCGCGCCATGGAGGAATCCGAACTGGTCGCAGACATCCTCGGCGAGCAGGTCTACACCTCGTTCCTGCGCAACAAGCGCGACGAATGGGAAGCCTACCGCCAGAACGTGAGCCCGTTCGAACTCCGGCGCTACCTGGGGATCCTCTAGGGGCATGCCCTTGCAGATCTCCACGAGGCAGCTGATTTCGGCCGGGTTCGACGACCTGGAGCGCGCCAAGCGCTTTCTGGCCGACAAGGAACTGGCGGATATTGACCACCGGGCGCTCGTGGGCCACCTGGCCCATGCCGCGGACCCGGACCAGGCGCTGCTCGCGCTGATCCGCCTCATCCCGCACGCCCCGGCGGCCCTGGAACTGGCGCTGGGCCCACGCACCGCGCCGGGCTTCCTGCGCTTGCTCGGCGCCTCGGACGCCCTGGCGAACTTCCTCATCCGCGAACCCTCGTGCCTGGAGATCCTGCAGGCGCCCGCACCGGAACGCATGCACGGGCGCAATGCCCAGGAATTGCGCGCCGAGCTGCTGATCGCCGTGGGAGCCGACCCGGCATCGGGCATCCCCCCGGTGGCCACCGTCTTCGGCGAGGACGGACACCGGGTGTTGCGCGTGGCCTACCGCCGCGCCCTGCTCGGCCTTGCACACCGCGACCTCGGGGCAGCCGATGCACTGGCTGCCATGCCGGAAGTCGGACGGGAGCTGGCCGACCTTGCAGCGGCCGCCCTCGAGGGCGCCCTGGCCATCAGCCGGGCCGAAGCCCGGCACCGCTTCGAAGCCGAGGACATCGCCGACCTGCGCCTGGCGGTGATCGGTATGGGCAAGTGCGGGGCCCACGAACTGAACTACGTGTCGGACGTCGATGTCATCTACGTACACTCCAGCGACCGATTGGACGAGGATCTAGCCCATTCCCTGGCCAGGGAGCTTGCGATCGGCATCTCCCGGGCCATCGACTCCGCCGGGATCGAACCCGGCCTGTGGGAGGTGGATGCGAACCTGCGTCCCGAAGGCAAGGACGGGGCGCTGAGCCGCACCCTGGAGTCCCACGCCGCCTACTACGCGCGCTGGGCCGCGTCCTGGGAGTTCCAGGCGCTGTTGAAGGCCAGGGCGATCGCCGGGGACGCTCAGTTGGGCGCTGCCTACGAGGCCATGGTGGAACCATTGGTCTGGTCTTCCTCGGAACGCGAGGGCTTCGTGGAATCGGTGCAGCGCATGCGCCGCCGGGTCACCGCGAACATCAAGCCGGCCGAGTTGGCGTACCAGCTCAAGCTGGGCCCCGGCGGGCTCCGGGACGTCGAATTCACCGTCCAGCTGCTCCAGCTGGTCCACGGACGGGTGGATGAGACCGTGCGCGCGCGCTCCACCACCAAGGCCATCGCCGCGTTGAGCCTGGCCGGATACATCGGACGCGACGACGCCGAGAAGTTTGACCGCTCCTACCGCTTCCTGCGCGTGCTCGAGCACCGCATTCAGCTGGTGAACTTGCGCCGGACGCACCTGATGCCGCACAAGGAGTCGGGACAGCGCGTCCTGGCGCGTGCTGTGCGCTCCACCCTGGGTGTCGAGCTGTCCACCGCTGCCGGCCTGCTTGACCGCTGGGGCGACACCAGGCGCCTGGTGCGCCTGCTCCACGAACGTATCTTCTACCGGCCGTTGCTCAACAGCGCATCGAACCTTTCGGCCGACGAGGTGCGCCTGTCCCCGGAAGCGGCGCAATCCCGCCTGCGCGCCCTGGGCTACGTGGACCCCAAGGCCGCCATGCGCCACATCGAGGCACTGACCGGCGGCATGCGCAGGCGCGCCGCCCTGCAGCGGCAGCTGCTGCCGGTGCTGCTGGGGTGGATCGCCGAGGGCGTGGACCCGGATGCGGGCTTGCTGGGCTTCAGGCGGCTGAGCGAGTCGCTGGGGGAGTCGCACTGGTACCTGGGCATGTTGCGGGATTCATCCGCAGCGGCCGAGCGCCTGTGCAGGATCCTGTCCAACTCCCGCTTCATCACCGATCTCTTGGAGGTTTCCCCGGAATCGGCTGCCTGGCTCGGATCCAACAAGTCATTGCAGCCCCTGGGCTATGAGACGCTGTGGGGCGAGATCTCCTCGAAGCTGAAACGGAACCTCGGCTCCGACCAGGCCATCCGGTTGATCCGGGTGATCAGGCGCCGCGAGATCCTGCGCATCGCCCTGGCCGACGGAGCCGCGGTCATCGACCAAGACACCGTGGGGCGGGCCCTGGCCGACAACGACAGGGCCGCCATTCGCGGTGCCCTGGAGATGGCCCAGCGCACCGAATACGCCGCGACCCCGCAGCTGGGCGAGTTCCTGGTGGTGGCCATGGGGCGGCAGGGCGGGCACGAGATCGGCTACTGCTCCGACGCGGACGTGATGTTCGTCCAGCGCGCCTTCGACGAGGCCGACCAGCAGGGTGCACAGGAGCAGGCGCTGCGTATCGCCACTGCGCTCGGGTCGCTGTTGGGCAGGCCCATGGTGCCGGCGATCCAGGCAGAGCCGCGACTGGAAATCGACGCTGCGCTGCGACCGGAGGGCAAGAGCGGGCCGCTGGTGCGCTCCCTGGCCTCCTACGAGGAGTATTACCGGCGCTGGTCCCAGATCTGGGAGCAACAGGCGCTGTTGCGGGCCACCCCCATGGCGGGGTCGGAGAACCTGGCCGATGACTTCATGGCCATGGTCGACCCGCTGCGCTATGAACAAGACATGGGGGAGGAACAGGTTCGCGAGATTCGCCGGATCAAGGCGCGCGTTGAGGCAGAGCGGTTGCCACGCGGTGCCGAGCCGGAACGGCACCTGAAACTGGGCCGCGGCTCACTTAGCGACGTCGAATGGCTGGTCCAGCTCATGCAGCTGAAGCACGCCAAGGACCACCCGGCGTTGCGCACAACCTCCACGCGCCCGGCGCTGAAGGCCATTGCCGAGGCCGGTCTCATCCCCGCCGAGGAGGTGGCGCTGCTGGACGATGCGTGGTCCCTGGCCACCAGGATCCGCAGCGCGGGCCTGATCTGCACCGGACGGGTCTCCGACGTGTTGCCGAATTCCTGGCGCGACATGGAAGCGGTGGCCCGCTGGTGTGGTTACGCACCGGGCGAGGCCTCGGTCATGGAGGACGACTACCTCAAGACCACGCGCCGGTCGCGGCAGGTTTTTGAACGCCACTTCTATGGCTTTGAGGAAAGAACCGCCTAGGCTGATGGAAACAGTGGGGCCATGCGTTCGTCTTTGAAAGGGCAGGGGATAGCCATGCACGTCACCAGCGCGGAACTTGACCAATTGGTCGCCAGGGAATTCGAGAAGGCGTCCGCCTCAAACAACGGCCGCAGCGCCGTTGCGGTGCTCAACGACGGGCGCCTGCGCCACACGCTGATCACCCTGCTGGTCGGGTCAACGCTGAATGACCATGAAAAGCCCGAGGCTGCGACCCTTCAGGTGTTGCGCGGGTCAATCGTGGTGAACTGGGCAGGGGAGTCACGGTCGATCGCCCATGGCGCCTTGTTCGTGCTGCCCGATGCCATGCACAACGTGGTGGCGACCGAGGACAGCGCCTTCCTACTTACCTCGCTGGTCGGTTAGGGCCGGGGCGGAACCAAAAGCCGCCCTGCGCGCCACCAAACGGTGCACCAGCGCAGGCGACGAAGCCGTGTCCACCGCCCGATAAGGGCACATGCAAAAAAGTCCGTGCCGCTGCGGATGCTTCGTGATGAAGCAAACGCAGCCACACGGACTTTTTCATTGGGGGCCGGGGGATCCCGGCGCCCTACTTAGCAGCCGTAATAGAAGTCGAACTGGAAAAGGGTAATTGGCATGGGTTGAATGCCGCTGATTCCCACGTGATTCCGGGGTTTCTGCTGTTGGGTAGGAATGGCGAAAGGTGGCCGTTTGTAGACCTGTTGCGGACTCCCTGCGGACTGCAGCCCCGTGAGTACCTAACCGGGAAGGTCCACTAAGCACCGTGGGCGCCTAGCTTGACCGTGAACGTGCGCCGTGGTCACTTGGCCAATCATTGCCCCACCTGCCTAGACTCAACCTAAACCACTTGGAGGAATCATGAAGAAACCAGCTACCGTCGCCCTGCTGGCCCTCGCGCTCACCGGATGCGTGTCCGAGAGTTCCTTGCCTCAGGTCTACAGCCCTCCCGCTGTAGAGACGGTGACTAAAGAAGCCTCGGCTGAAGACCTCTCGCAAGCCTGGGCGGACACCCAGATCAACCACTTCCTGAACGGCTACGGAGCTGCGAGCTTAGCAGGCTTCATGGAAGGCACCCCGCACCGGAACATTGACTCCTGGTCTTCTCCCGAAGAGGGAGTTTTGGTGGTTGTGCTCTCAAGCAACAACTGGCGGGGGAAATACTTGCACACTCTCTCCTTCGACATAATGGGCAAAGCTGGCTGGGAAGACCCTAGGTTGAAGAAGGTGCGGGTCACCACCCACGACGGCTCGGCGTGGGAGGAAACTCGCCGCACCAGCATAGCGGGGCTTCACTAACCGACCTACCAAATGCCCGCACTCGCCTCCGCCCTCTCCGCATAGCCGCGCTCGCGCTCGCCACGAATTAGCCACGTAAACGCAAAAAGCCCCGCGTTGTCCTTTCGGATATCGCGGGGAATTCGGGCTTGATGTGAAGGTTGTCCAGGCGCGGTTACGTCACGCGTCGGCAAAGACAACTTTGGACGTTTATGGCCACTTATGGCCACATGCAGATGAGTCCGCACGTACCGCCTTGAACAATGTTCTGACGGCCCGTGCGGACTTCCTGCGGACTCCTCGCGGACTAGAGGCCTCTCAGCCCCTAGCAGCCGTAGTAGAGCTCGAACTCGTACGGGTTCGGACGCAGCGACAGCGGCTTGATTTCGTATTCGCGCTTGTACTCGATCCAGGTGCGGATCAGGTCCTCGGTGAACACGTCGCCCTCGAGCAGGAAGTCGAAGTCGTTCTCCAGGGCATCGAGTGCCTCGTCGAGCGAACCCGGGGCCTTCTGGATGTCCTTGGCTTCCTCGGCCGGGAGCTCGTAGAGGTCCTTGTCGATCGGGTCCGCCGGCTCGATGCGGTTCTTGATGCCGTCAAGGCCTGCCATCAGCTGTGCGGCGAAGGCCAGGTACGGGTTGGAAGCGGCATCCGGTGCGCGGAACTCGATGCGCTTGGCCTTCGGGTTCGAACCGGTGATCGGGATGCGGATACCGGCCGAGCGGTTGCCCTGCGAGTACACCATGTTGACCGGGGCCTCGTAGCCCTTGACCAGGCGGCGGTAGGAGTTCACCGTCGGGTTGGTGAATGCCAGAACCGCGGAGGCGTGCTTCAGCAGGCCGCCGATGTACCAGCGGGCGGTGTCGGAAAGACCGGCGTAACCCTTTTCGTCGTAGAACAGCGGAACGCCGTTGGCCCACAGCGACTGGTGGCAGTGCATGCCCGAGCCGTTGTCACCGAAGATCGGCTTCGGCATGAAGGTTGCTGACTTGCCCCAGGCATCGGCCACGTTCTTGACGATGTACTTGAACTTCAGGATGTCATCGGCCGAGTGGGTCAGCGTGTTGAACTTGTAGTTGATCTCGGCCTGGCCGGCTGCGCCGACCTCGTGGTGGCTGCGCTCGACCTCAAGGCCGGCTGCTTCGAGTTCCAGGCAGATGGCGTCGCGCAGGTCGGCCTGCTTGTCGGTCGGGGAAACCGGGAAGTAACCGCCCTTGAAGGGCGTCTTGTAACCCTGGTTGCCGCCCTCTTCCTTCTTGCCGGTGTTCCACGGCGCCTCGATCGAGTCAACCTTGTAGAAGGAACCCTGCGGCTTGGACTCGTACTGGACGTTGTCAAAGATGAAGAACTCGGCCTCGGGGGCAAAGAATGCGGTGTCGGCGATGCCGGTCGAGGACAGGTAGGCCTCGGCGCGCTCTGCCACACCGCGCGGGTCGCGGTGGTACGGATCGCCGGTGCGCGGGTTGATGATCGAGAAGTTGAACGCGAGGGTCTTTTCCAGGCGGAACGGGTCAACGAAGCCGGAGGTCACGTCGGGGATCAGCTGCATGTCGGAATCGGCGATGCCGGCGAAGCCTGCGATCGAGGAGCCGTCGAAAAGCTGGCCGTTGAGGAAGAAATCGGCGTCGACGGTGCGGGCCGGGACGTTGAAGTGCTGCTGGACGCCGGGAAGGTCGGTGAAGCGGATGTCAACGAACTTGACGTCTTCTTCGGCAATATATGCGATGACTTCTTCTGGACTCTTGAACATGGTCAGGGACTCCTGTGTGGGGTTTCTGCTGTGGCGGCTTGCGTGCCGCGACGTAAACGTTTGCCAACGTTTTTCTTCCTGTGTTATCAACACTAGACCCTAGCGATTACTCTCCTGTGTCTCGATTGTTTCCGTTACGTTACACACCCGGCGATTACCAAGAATACAGTGTCGGATAGATCACACGTATTACGTCCACTGTGTCCAGGGCCATCGATGCCCGATCTGAAATGCGGGCGGGACCACGGACGGGTGTGGCTTGCCCCGGTAGGCTTGGGAACGTGGAAAGAAAAGACTTTGGCTCGTGGCTCGAGGGCCCGCCGCAATTGAGCAATCAGGAATGGCCCGGCAAGCGATTGGGGCGCCCGGAAAAAGGGCCCGGATCGGTTGCCCGCATCGGCCGGCGAGTCGCCGCCCTGTTGTTGGACTGGGGGATCGCGATGCTGATCTCGCTGATCTTCTTCAACTCGGACCCCACTGCAAACTTGGTCATCTTTGCCGCCACTCAGATGCTCTTCGTCGGGGTCACCGGACACTCCATCGGCCACCGCGTCTTCGGGATGCAAGTCCAGGGCCTGGATGGCAGTGCGGTGAAACCCTTGACGGGGATCATCCGCACCGCACTGCTCTGCTTGGTGATTCCGGTTCTGTTCAGTGATTCCGACCAGCGTGGTTACCACGACCGGGTCGGCAAGACGATCCTGGTACGCATCTGATCGTTCCGGATCGCTGAACGCCTCGCGCAGCAGCAGATCGCAAGTACCGAGAAAAGAGCAAGGGCGGGTTTTGGAACCAAGTGGTTCCAAAACCCGCCCTTGCTTAACGGATCCCGTTCCTAGGCGCTAGCGCATTTGCTTGCGGTTCGGACGCGCGCGGTTGGGGTCGATGCCCTTGGGGATCGGGAGCTTCGCGCTGCCAAGTGTGCTCAAGCGCTTGTCGACGGCGCTGATTTCCAGCTTGGTGATGGACTTGGGAAGCTTCTTCATCTTCTTGCCGACCTCGGCAAGCGGGGTTTGGCCTTCCTCGTTACCTGCATTGATCACGTGGATCGGAACGTTGGGAAGCACGCGGCCCATGCGCCTGCGCTCGGCGTCAACCAGCGGGCGAACTCGGGTGTTCGGTCCTTCGGTGACAAGCACGACGCCTGCGCGACCAATGCCCAAGAACACCAGGTCCTTGGTGCGCGGGTTTACGGCGACCGGCTCTTCCTTCAGGATCCAGCCGCGACGCAACACGCTCATGGCCGCCCCGGCGGCACCCGGACGTCCCTCAAGCTGCGTGAACGCAGCTTTCTCGGCGCGGCGGGAGAGGATCATGGTTGCTGCGAGCAAGGCCAGCGGAAGCGCGATCAGCACCGCCGTGATCCAGTTGTTGATCAGGAGGCCAACGATCAGGCCCACAACAAGGACGCCAAGGGCAGCCAGAATCATCAGCCAGACGACCATGGGGTCGTTCTTGCGGGTCATCTGGAAGACCTGGCCCAGCTGTTTCAGCCGGCCCGGTTCCTTGTTGGCCTTCTCGGCCTTCGGCTTGCGCGAGAACAGTCCGCGCTTAGGACTTGCAGCCTCGGATGAGGCGTTATCGGTGTTTTTGGCCATAGTGATTCAATTCTACATTGATGTCGGCACCTGTTAGGAGCTGATCAGCGAGGAAGCTTCCTGACGGGTGTCGCCGGAGCTGGCAATGTGCGCCAGGGCCTCCGGGATCGGATTGCCCTTCTTGCGCATCGCGGCGGCCCACAGACGTCCGGCGCGGTAGGAGGAACGCACCAACGGGCCACTCATGACACCAAGAATGCCCATTTCCTCGGCCTCCTGCTGCAACTCGACGAACTCCTGTGGCTTGACCCAACGCTCGACCGGGTGGTGGCGCTCGGTGGGGCGCAGGTACTGCGTGATGGTGAGCAGGTCGCAACCGGCATCCACGAGGTCCTTGATGGCCTCGGTGATTTCCTCGCGGGTCTCGCCCATGCCGAGGATCAGGTTGGACTTGGTGATCATGCCATTGGCGCGGCCCTGCGAAATGACGTCCAGGGAGCGCTCATAGCGGAACGCCGGGCGGATTGACTTGAAGAGTCGCGGGACCGTTTCAAGGTTGTGGGCGTAGACCTCCGGGGCCGAAGCGCAGATCTCGTCAAGGTACTCGGGCTTGCCCGAGAAGTCGGGGATCAAGAGCTCGACGCCGGTGCCCGGGTTCAACTGGTGGATACGGCGCACGGTCTCGGCATAAAGCCAGGTTCCCTCGTCTGCGAGGTCGTCGCGGGCGACGCCGGTGACGGTGGCGTAGCGCAGCCCCATCTTCTTCACGCTCATGGCGACCTTGAAGGGTTCGGCGCGGTCAATGGGCTGGGGCTTGCCGGTGTCGATCTGGCAGAAATCGCACCTGCGGGTGCATTCCGAGCCGCCGATGAGGAAGGTTGCTTCCTTGTCTTCCCAGCATTCAAAGATATTGGGGCAGCCTGCCTCTTCGCAGACGGTGTTCAGGCCCTCGGACTTGACGAGCTTTTTCAGGCCAACGTACTCGGGGCCGATGTTGATCTTCGCCTTGATCCACTCGGGCTTGCGCTCGACCGGGGTTTCGGAATTTCGCTGCTCGATGCGCAGCAGGCGGCGACCTTCGGGTGCGGCACTCATGAACGGGCTCCTTCGGGGGTTGTAGCAGTCAGCGCCACGATCGGGCTCAGCAAGGCATCCAGCTCTTGTTCAACGCGGTCGAGGACATCGGCGGGGGTGACGGTGGTTCCGGTTTCCAGGCTGATGCTCGTGACACCTGCATCGGTGATTCCACAGGGGATGATTTGCGCATACGGTGCCAGGTCGTTGGAGCAGTTCAAGGCAAAGCCGTGCATGGTCACGCCATGGTCGACGCGGATCCCGATCGCGGCAAGCTTGCGGTCCGAGCCGCCATCGGTCCCGGCGATCCAAACACCGCTGCGGCCCTTGATGCGGGTGGCGGCAATGCCATAGCCGAGCGCAACATTGATTAGGGCCTCTTCGAGAGTTGAGACGTATTCGCGAATGCCCTTCATATCAGACAACCGAACAATCGGGTACCCGACCAGCTGACCCGGACCATGCCAAGTGAGCTTTCCGCCGCGATCGACATCGATCACCGGGGTGCCGTCGACCGGCAGGTCTTCCGGTTCTGTCCTGCGACCGGCAGTGTAAACGGCCGCATGTTCCAGCAGGAAAACGACGGGCCCGGAATCCCCTTCGGTCACATCCTTGTGTACCTGGCGCTGCATGTCCCAAGCAACGCGGTAATCGACCAGTTCCGGGGCATGGCCGATTCGCTCGAATTTGATGGTCATGGCGACAACAGTACGCGTTTCCCCTGCCGCCCTCGAATCGGCTACACATTGTTGCTTGTGGATAACTTAAGCACAGAAATTCCATTGCGCGTAGAAAAGAACCATGGAATCCCAGAAAGAGCCACCGCCATTTCCGCGGATCGATGGATATCGCACGCTTCGGCACTTGGATGAGGGCTCGGGCGGCAGCATTTGGGTCGTTCAAGACGGCACGACGCATGAGGAACTGGTCGTCAAGATCCTCCTAAATGACGCTCCCGGGAGTGCCGTTGAGGCCGAAGTGCTGCGACTCGATCATGAGTTCCTGGTGGAATCATTTGGCATGATCGAAACCTCCCTCGGCCCGGGCGTCCTGATGGAATACTGTCCTGCCGGCTCGGTCGCCCAGATTGTGGCGGTGCGGGGGCCGTTGAATGTGGGGGAGACCATCACCGTCATGGCACCGATCGCCGAAGCGCTGGCGTTTTTGCACGCCCGGGGGCTCACCCACGGTGACTTGAGCCCGCGGAACATCCTATTTACGGCCGCCGGGAAGCCAAAATTGGGGGATTTCGGAACGCATCGGGTGGTGGGAGAGACCCCCGGGGAGTATGGAACGCAGGGTTTTTGTGCCCCGGAAACCTGCTCGGGTGCAGGTGCTGGCGAACTGCAACCAGCCCGGGATGTCTACGCCCTGGCCGCCTGCGCGTGGTATCTGCTGACCGGCAGGCCCCCCAATGCCACGGCCCGCAGGGTTCCGCTGGGAGCCATGGTTCCGGAAGTCAACGACGAATTCGCGAAGCTTCTGGAGCAGGGGCTGGATCCTGATCCGGAGGTTCGTCCGAGCGCGGCCCAGTTCGGGCAACGCATCTTCGTTGCGGGAACGCCGGAAGCAGTGGAGCTGAGCGCCGCAATCGAACCGGATGCGCTCAAACATATGCTCACCACGCGCCAAACGCCCGCCGCTAAAGGGCTGCTGGGCAGGGGCCGACGTACCGGAAACCCGACCGCGGCGGACAAGGTGATGCTGAAGGAACGCAAGGCCCAGATCAAGGCCCAGCAGAAACCGGTGCCGCGCCGGCTGCGGGCGGTGTTTGAGGTCAAGGCCGGTCCGGAGGAACAGACCGAGTCCGCAGGGGGAGAGCAGCGTTGGGCACAACAACACCGAATCCACGGATTGAAGCGCGGAAACCGGAATCTGGCCGCGGCCGCGGCAATGGGGCTGTTGGTGGTGAGCATGGCGGCAGTGACAACCAGCATGCTCAAACAGACCAACGAGATGGCCATTGCCGGGCCTCCGCAGGCGCAGGTGGATGCCGCCCCGCCGGCCGCGGCGCGTGCCGGTGAAACGGATTTGGAAGAAGCGCCGGAAACGCGTCGGGAACTGGTGCTGGTGGCTGCGGAATTGTCGGCGCGCCGAGATCGTGGCCTGATGGACGGGAGCTTGGAGGAGCTAAGCAAGGTCCATGTGGTGGGATCGCCGGCACTGGCAGTGGACGCAAAGGTTGTGGCCCGCATGCAGGACCTTGGACTTCGGCTTGAAGCGCTGAAGACGAGACTGAACGAAGTTTCCGTACTGCCGGGGGAGAACGCGTTGGAGGCGACCATCGAGGCGACGAGCGTGCAAAGCGGTTACCGCTATGTCGATCGAAAGGGCGTGGTCATCGCCAGCGCCAAGAAGTCCGAAAGCCAAAGGGTGCGCATGGTCCTGCGGTTCGTCGATGGATCCTGGCGGATGTGGCAGGTGACCGGATCAAAGTGACCCGCCTGGGTCGGTGTGCCGGGACCGCCTGCACGGCGTCGGCACACCGACGGCACGGCAACTAGTTCAGGTGGGCGTCCAGGGTGATGGAGGGGACGGCAGCCAATGCGACGGAGACGGGGCATCCTTCCTTGGCGGCGTTTGCGTGCTTCTGGAATTCAGCGGCATCGATCCCCGGAATGGTGGCCGCGAGGGTCAAGCGGATGCCGCTGATCTTGGCGCCGTCGGTGGTGTCGAAGTCCACCTCGGCGGTGGTTTCCAGCTTCTCGGCCACGTGGCCGGCCTGCTTGAGGATGTTGCTCAGTGCCATCGAGAAGCAGGATGCATGGGCGGCGGCGATCAATTCCTCGGGGCTGGTCTTGCTCTCGGCTTCCTCGGTGCGGGCCTTCCAAGTTACCGGGAACGTTCCGAGGCCCGAGGTCTCGAGGGTGGTCGCCCCTGACCCGGACGCCAGGTCTCCTGTCCAAACGGTGCTTGCGCTTCTGGTGGTGACTGCCATGGTGACAACTCCTTGAATCTGCAACTGGACGAAGGCGAGCGCCTCCACGGCAATCCTATGGCCCGGGACAGTCGAACCCAAGGAACCTCTTAAATGGCGGAG
>NZ_JBIXLM010000032.1:0-48256 GCF_045798545.1 Paeniglutamicibacter sp. ORCA_105
CACCCAGTACGGCCTTGGCGGCGCGGTGTTCTCCACCGATCCGGCTCGCGCGGCCTTCTCAATTAAGCCCGGGGTCCGGCCCCGAGGGGCACTCCCCCGTGATGGTCAGCGCCCCACGTAGTCGAAGTGCCAAGCCTCGGCGTAGGGCGAGCCCTCCTCCAGGATCTTTCGGTGCACCCAGTTGTACTTCTTGGAGTTCGCCTTCAGCCACTTGTAGTACTTGCCCCGGAAGGAATAGTCATAGGTCTCGGGCACATCGATGGCCGTCCCCCAACCGTGGTTGGAGGTTCCCGGACGTGCCGCGATGTACGGTCCCAACGCCACCCAGTACGCGTCCTGCGTGGCACGAGTCCGGTATGCCAAGTCGATATCGAGATTGCGTCCGAACTTTTTCTTGAACGCTGCGTTGAGTCGGTTCAGGTCCTTGAGGGCCGGCGCGGCAATGAGCGTCTTTTCCTTGTCCCAAGGGATCGCCACGAGCATCTTCTCCGGGACCCTGCCGTTCTTCTGCGCCAAGACTTGCTTCGCCGAATACTTCTTCGGTTTCGTAGAGGCGGTCGAGGTGCGGGCAAGCTGGCTGGTTTTCATCCATCCGCTCATCCCCTGCGTCCGCACGAAAACCCAGCCCTTGACCGATCCGGCGGTTCTTTCCATCTTCGTGTCCCGGTACACCACGGAATTCCGGGGGATGTCACCGATGCGCTTTTTGCCGTTCACGCTTTCATAGAGGTCGCCGCCGGAGACCTTGGTCCAATACCTGTCGGTGAGACCCGCACGGTTGGACGTGTACTTCTGGTCGATGTAGATTTCCCGACCGGGTTTTTTGGCGACGATCTTGAGGTGTTTTCCTTGGATCCACCCTGATTCCCCCCGGCTGGTGATCTGGGCATGTCCGCCGGAGACCTTCTTGACGGCGTAGATGCCGCCCTTGGGCACAGTGGCCAGCGCTTTGGAGGCGGTGCTTGCCTTTTGCCGCAACGTCAGCCGGGCAGTGGTCTTGCCAAGGTCGCCTTGTTTCACGGCCTTGGGAATGGAACGTAGATAGGTACCGGAAACCCAACCTGTCTGTCCGGCGTGGCGCACCTGGCTCCATCCCGATCTGGTTGCCGTCACCGTCAACCGCGTGCCCTTGGGCACGACCTTCAGCTTCTTGCCCGATGTGGAGGGCGCGGCGCGCAGGTTCAGGTTCGCGGTGGTTTGCATTACCCTCGCGGCTCCTGCGCGAAACACGCTTTCGGGTTGCGTGATGTAGGCGTATGAACCGGTCTGCGCCGCCGCGACCTGCGGCACCGCCGGCGGGGCCGCCTGTGCCTGCACCGGGTTCAGGGCGGCAAGAGCAAGGGCAATAGCCGTGCCCAGCAGCAGTGCCGCCCCTGCCCGATTGACGGGCATTGCACCGTCTTTAGTGGTCATGTGCTTCATTGATCCCCCGGGGAGTTAATTTCTGGCGAGTTGAATGAGTGGCACTCCAAGCCCACTAGTACATTGTTAGACTAACCTTTTTGCTAAGAGGTTATTTCGGGTATCCGCCCTGCGCCATTGCATAGAGTGGACCTGTTGCCAATTGCGAGGAGTCAATGGATGTCAGCGAAGCTAGGTTTCAAGAAAAAGTCGCGACAGGATCCACCCGCGACTTCAAAAGCCGAGGTATCCACCGCCAGGCCCCCGATGCACACCGTGTCTGGAATGTGGATCGATCCGCTAGGCCGTATTGCCACGCGCTCGGTCCAATTACTGGTGGTGGTGATCCTGGCCGGGGCAGTCGTCTACACCCTCCTCAGGTTGAGCGTTATCGCTCTGCCGATCCTGATTGCCCTCATTCTTTCCTGCGCCCTGTGGCCGTTGGTGCGCCTATTGCGGAAGTTCATGTCCCCCCTACTGGCAGCGTGGACCGTGTTCCTCGGTTCACTGCTCGTGATCGGCGGCATTGGTACGGCCCTGGTATATTCCGTGCTTGCCGAGTGGCAAACCTTGGTTGACAGGGGCGTCGAAGGATTTAACAAACTCCAGGGCATGTTGAATCGGTTGCCGTGGAACATCTCGGAGGAACAGATTGACCAAGCCGTCAGCCAAGTCACGGGTTTCCTGACGAGTTCCCAATTTGGCGCTGGTGCCCTGAGCGGCCTTTCTGCAGCCGGGAATTTCTTCACCGGTCTGGCGCTCTTGCTGGTGATCTTGTTCTTCTTCCTTAAAGACGGAGACAGGATCTGGGCGTTCTTCCTCTCTTGGATGCCAGACCACCAGATGCACCGCTGGCTGTCCACCGGTGGGCGCACCGTAGAGACCCTGGGTGGCTACATGCGCGGAACGGCTACCGTTGCGGCCGTGGATGCCATCGCCATCACTGTTGTCTTGCTCATCCTGCGGGTTCCGTTGGCCATTCCTCTGGGCGTAGTAGTGTTCATGAGCTCCTTCATTCCATTGATAGGTGCCACCTTCGCCGGAATCCTGGCCACCTTGATTGCCTTGGTGACAAACGGCCCCGTGATTGCCCTGATCGTTCTGGGAGCGGTGATCGTCGTGAACCAGCTGGAGGGTAACTTCCTGCAGCCTGTGGTCATGGCCCACGCCCTGAACCTGCACGCGTTGGTGATCTTGCTGTCATTGGCCGCAGGCACGGTGTTGGGCGGATTGGTGGGCGCAGTGCTGGCCGTGCCCCTGACCGCTGTTGCCTGGGGCATCGTAAAGATCTGGGCCGACCGGGATTTGCCGGAGCTTGACCCCGGGGCCGCCCCGGAGAAGGAAGCAGCCGCAGAGGAAGCCACGGCAGCTCAGGTCTTGGCGCATGCAGAATCGAACGTATCGGCATCGGCGCACGAAGCGGATGCCGTGCGCGCAGCGGGTTCCCAGTCCCCCCCTGAAAAATCCGAAAAATAGCGACAACCGTAGCTGAAACGGCAATGGTCCGTGCAACCGTCCTGACTGGTTGCACGGACCATTCTTCTTCCGGATTCGACGCGTCGCGTCGCGTCGCGCCTGGCCTAGCGAAGGTACTTGGAGCTAACCCAGCCGGTTTTCCCTGAATAGCTGGTCTGTGTCCAGCTTCCTCGTGTCGCCTTGACCGCGATCTTCTTGCCCTTCGGAATCACCAACAGCGATCGTGCTGATGTGCTTGTTCCGGTTCGCAGGTTCAGCCGGACGGTGGTTGTCCTACTCGTGGCCGGTGCCTTGTAGACGGACAATTGATTCGCCGGAACCCACCCGGTCTTGCCCGCATACGTCACACGCAACCACGAACCGCTCTTCGCATCCACCGTCACGTTCTTCTTGGCAGGAATGCTCACGACCGCCGCGGCCTTCGCATTCGCACTCTTGCGCGCAACAACCTTCACCTTGGTCGTGTAGGTCGCCTTCTTCACCGACTGAACCACCGGCGCCTTCGGCTTGGCCGGTGCCTTGTAGACGGACAATTGGTTCGCCGGAACCCACCCGGTCTTGCCCGCATACTTCACACGCAGCCACGAACCGCTCTTCGCATCCACCGTCACGTTCTTCTTGGCAGGAATGCTCACGGCCGCCGCGGCCTTCGCATTCGCACTCTTGCGCGCAACAACCTTCACCTTGGTCGTGTAGGTCGCCTTCTTCACCGATTGGACCACCGGCGGCTTCGGCTTGGCCGGTGCCTTGTAGACGGACAATTGGTTCGCCGGAACCCACCCGGTCTTGCCCGCATACTTCACGCGCAGCCACGAACCGCTCTTCGCATCCACTGTCACGTTCTTCTTGGCCGGAATGCTCACGGCCGCCGCGGCCTTCGCATTCGCGCTCTTGCGCGCAACAACCTTCACCTTGGTCGTGTAGGTCGCCTTCTTCACCGATTGGACCACCGGCGGCTTCGTTGCGGCAGGCTTGATGACGCGCAGGTACTTGTTGCTGACCCATCCGGTGGCGTTCCCGGCCTTGATATTGCTCCAGGTGCCTTGGCGACGGAGTTCGATGACGTCGGTTCCGCTGCGCAGGACCTTGACGATCTTGGTGTTGGTGCCGGCCCCCGCGCGCATGTTCAGGTTCGCGGTGGTCTCATGCGTTGCCTTGGTTGGCGTGGGCTTGGCTACCGGTGGCTTTGCCGTCTGGGGCGTCGCTGAACCGATTTTCTTCATGTCCGCCGAGCTGACCCATCCGGAATGCTTCCCGGATTGGATCTGGGACCAGCCGCCCCGTATCTGGCGCACCGCAACTTTTGTGCCTCGCTTGAGAGGTTGGGTTTCCTTATACGTGGTCCCGGCCCCGGAACGCAGCTTGAGGTCACGAAGGACTTCGTGGGTTGCGCGTAGTTTCGTCTGGTCGATGGACGCGGTCTTGCGCGCCAAGCTTGCCGATACCCAGCCTTCGGTTCCCTTGTATTTCACGCGCAACCAGCCAGCGGAGCTTTCATAGGCTTCGAAGGTGGTGCCGGCGGGAATCATCAGGAGCTTCGAGTACCAGGTGGCCGCGCCAGAGCGCATGTTCAAGCCATAGGGGTTGCTGTATTTGGCAAAGGGCACCCGGACACCGTTGGTGACGGTTCCCGTGGATGTCACCGACCCCTCGGGGGCTGCCCCCAATTTGTAGGGCGTGACGGCAAATCGGTTCATCCAACCGGTAACCGAGCCGTACTTGACCTTGACGAAGGACCCGTTACGAAGTCCGTTGATGGCACCGGGTTTGCTGCTGACATGGGCGTTGCGGTCCGGCCTGGCGAGGACCTTAGAGTCGGCGGAAGCCGAGGCAAAGAGCTCGGCCTTGCCGCGCGCGTAATAGGTGCAAGTCTTCAGCGACTCCGCATATGTCGCGGTGGCATGTGAGTTCAGGTCCAGCCCGCGGTCTTTGAGGAAGGCACGGGGGTTGCGAACGTTCGAATCGCTGGAGTAGAAGCGATCCTTCCAGATTTCCAGGTGCAGGTGTGGGCCGGTGGAGGGCCCCGAGGAACCCACCAGGGCGATCTTTTGCCCGGCCGCGACCTTTTGGCCCGTCTTGACCAAGACGTCGTTGGGCCACATGTGCATGTAGGCCGACTCGTAGGTTCCCCCGTCGATCCGGTGGGTAACCACCACTTGTCCTGAGGTCGATCCGGTGCCGTTGACGATTTTGCGCACGGTGCCTGCGGCCACGGCATAGATCGGGGCGTTGTCCCTTGTGCCCATGTCCTGGCCGAGGTGGTGGGTCGACCCTCCCACCACCGGCATGCAACGCGGCCCCATTGGGGAGGTCATTCGGTACGTGTCGGGGTCAAGCGGCAAAGCGAACTTGCCGACGCGGACCTGGCTGCTGGATTCGGCGTTGACACGGACCTGGGAGGTTGCAGGCAGCGCGGTGAAAACCATTCCTGCCGCCAGCACCCCCGCGAAAAGGGCACGAATGTATTTCGGTGTGGCCATCGTCAAGGCGCGTCCTTTGAACGGTTGTGGCCCCGCAAGGAATCCACAATAGTTTCGAGTATGCGGGGACATTACCAAGTTCTTCTACCCCCAGAGCCTTACTTTAGGCAATAAGGACACCAAGTGGCAGGAAGCTGCCGCGGCAAATTGGCCGTGTCATCCCAAGTGGGAACTGTGGACCCAGCCTTCAAGCCGCCCAGCGCGGACTTTGGTCCACTGTCCGCGGCTGGCAATGACTTCCAATTGCTCGCCGACAGCCAGCTGCGCCAAGGCGCGGTAGTTCGCCGAGGCACCCCGGTAGAGCGTGGTCTCGGTGATGGTGACGGGGGTCTTCGAGACCAGGTAGCGCAACTGGAGCTGGCTCGCCGGGACCCAGCCGGTTTCCTGCTCCAGCATGATCCTTCGCCATGGTCCTAGTTTCCCGTTGACCTTCACCAAGGTTCCGGCCTGCATGATGCGCAGGATCGGGAAGCGGTCGCCGGCGTCCTTGCGGACGTTCAAGCGCACGGTGGTCGTGAACTCGGTTGGTGCCATGGCCTGTATGCCGGTGGCGGGGCGGCTCACGTTGATGCGAGCCAGGTAAGCGCTGGGAACCCAGCCGACATCCTTGCCGGTGGAGATCTTGGCCCAGGTGCCAAGCTCGTCAACCTTGCGGACCTGGATGTTTGCCGCCAGCACGCGCAGCACCGGATAGTTGGTGCCAGAGCCCTTGCGCAGGTTCAGGTCAGCAGTGCTGCGGTGGGTGGGTATGAAGTCTTCGTCCGGCACTTCCGGCGCGCTGGGGGCTCCGCCAACCGATGCGGGATTTTCCGGCAGCTGGCTGGCGACCGGACGCACGGGAACGCGCGGGGGCTGCCGGGGCGCCTCGAGTCGTTCGAGACATTGGGCCGGGAGCCATCCAAAGGTCTGTCCGTGCTGCACGCTGGCCCACAGCCCGCTGACTCGAAGCAGGTAGACCGGGGTGCTCTGGGGAATCAGGTACTGGACCGCGTAATGCCGGCCAGCCCCTTTGCGCAGCTTGAGTTCCGCGGAGGTCCGGTGCGTGGGTCCCGCGGCTTCCACCGGGGCAGAAATCGGCTCGGTGCGTGCGAAGTCGAGTTTCTTCATGCGGACAGTCTCCACCCGAAAGCGCCCGATCCGGGGTTGGTCAATGCCATACGTGCACGGACGTGAAACACGGTTATGACCTCACTGAACAAGTGGTTGACCTGGGAATGGAATGCATGGCGCAACGTCTTGCACGGCGTCACGATTCGCCAGGATCGTTCACGAATAACCACGTATCGAGGCGCGGCACCTGGACATGCCTTACCCCATGTTATTGCACACACGGCCAAGGCCCCCAGTCGCGGACCGGGGGCCTTGATCACATCTTCGCCACGGGCAACCCCGCGACGGTGGTTTCTAGCGTGCAGCCAGTTCGCTGTCCAGGCGAAGCAGGCCGTTGCCGTCGTTGTTGATCATCTTCACGCGGTCCAGGATTTCACCGACGGTGGCTTCCTCTTCGACCTGTTCCTCGATGAACCAGGTCAGCATCGGCACCGAGTCGATGTCGCCCTCGTTGTGTGCCAGGCGGTAGAGGTCCCGGATGGATTCGGAGACCTTCTTCTCGTGGTCGAGGGAAGCCTGGAAGGCACCGTCAACCGTTAGCACGTTCAGCCCGGGGGCACCGATGGCGCCGATCGCCGGGTGTGCTCCGCGGTTGGTCATGTGGGCGATGAACTTCTCCGCGTGTACCAGTTCCTCGGCGGACTGTGCACGGAACCATGCGGCGATGCCGGGCAGGCTCAGGACATCCATTTCGATGGCCAACTGGCGGTACACAGTCGAGGCCTGGAGTTCCAGGGTGATCTGGTCGTTGAATGCGTCGGCAAGCTTTCCTGTAAGTTCCATGGCACACACGCTACGCGCTCCGCGGGGGCTTGTCACCGAAGTATGGCCGTACTTACCTCGGGCTAAATATGTCATGCATTGCGTACCGGCGAAGGGCTACCAAGGTGATGCTCACCTTGGTTAGCATGCCTTGGTCGCGACGGGTTCAAGAGGAAACGATGCGCTGCCCGGCATGGATCTTGGCCACCGCCCGGTGGCCGTCGCGCACCCCAAGAAACAGGCCGACCAGCATCACGGCCAGCCCCGCCATCAGGGCTGCGGGATGGACAAAACAAGGTAGCGTCACCAATGTTGAGAGGATGCCTCCGGCTGCCATGATCACCGCGGCCAACCAACAGCCCATGGTGCCCTTGTTCGCCGCCGCGTGATGGCCCAGCAGCCAGCACTCGTCGCAGTGGGTCAGGGCGCCGGTGCGGATCCCGATCCAGGCATTGCGCCTGATTTGTCCGGTGGCGGCGGCTTTCATCATGTAGGCCATTGCAACCATGAGCAGCACCATGAATACCGTCATGATCAATTCGCTCAGTGTTTCGCCATCCATTGCGGGCTTCTCTCAGTGTGCTTCGTGGCCGGAACTCCCGTCCGGAGCGTGGGACATCGCAGACAACGGTACGCCACCTTTCGCGTGGCCGACATCCGTGGCAACGCGCCGGGTTTCCGGTGGCGGCCCATTCGGGGCCGCCACCGGATGCCTTGGCGCGGTTGGCCGGTGCTAGCTGCTCAGGCCGGCGCGGCGCAGGGCCTCGGCCATGGCGGTGTTTGCGTTGGACCCGGCGGCGTTGGCGGGCCGGTTCTGTTGCGGTTTGCCGCCGCGCTGGCTTCCCTCGCCGCCGCGCGCCGGGCGTTGGCCCCGCTGTTCGTTGCGCTGTCCGGTGCCTCGCGGGGCCCGGTCCGTCCGCTCGGCTTTGGCCCCAGGCTCGTCATCCAGGCGCAGGGTGAGCGAGATGCGCTTGCGCGCCGGGTCGACCTCCAGCACCTTGACCTTGACGACCTGGCCCGATGTGACGACCTCGCGCGGATCGGAAATGAACTTGTTGCTCATGGCCGAGACGTGGACCAGTCCGTCTTGGTGGACTCCCACGTCAACGAATGCGCCGAAGGCGGCCACATTGGAAACGGTGCCTTCCAGGATCATGCCGACTTGCAGGTCGCCGATCTTTTCCACGCCCTCCTTGAGGTTCGCGGTCTTGAAGTCGGGGCGCGGGTCGCGGGCAGGCCGCACGAGTTCGGCGATGACGTCCTTGACCGTGGGCAGGCCGAATTGCTCGGTGACAAATTCTGCAGCATTCAGGGTGGCCACCGATTGGTTGCTGGCCTCGGCGGCTGCCAGCAGGGTTTCGGCCAGTCCGTACGCCTCAGGGTGCACGGCGGAGGCATCCAGCGGCTGCTTGCCGCCGGTGATGCGCAGGAATCCGGCACACTGCTCAAAGGCCTTGGCTCCCAGGCGCGGAACCTTCAACAGGGACCGGCGGGTGTTGAAAGGACCGTTCGCATTGCGGTGTTCGACGATGTTGCGGCTCAGCAGCGAACCGACTCCGGCCACCCGGGCCAGCAGTGCCGGGGAAGCGGTGTTCACATCCACGCCGACGGCGTTGACGCAGTCCTCGACCACGGCATCCAGGGAGCGGTCAAGCTTGGCCGGGGTCAAGTCGTGCTGATACTGGCCCACGCCGATTGACTTGGGTTCGATCTTCACCAGTTCGGCCAGCGGATCCTGCAGCCGGCGGGCAATGGACACCGCACCGCGGATGGAGACATCCAGGTCCGGCAACTCGGCGCTTGCCAGCGCCGACGCCGAATACACCGATGCCCCGGCTTCGGAGACGATGACCTTGGCCGGCTTGTTGGTCAGCTTGGCGATGACCTCGCCGGCAAGCTTGTCGGTCTCGCGGCTTGCGGTCCCGTTGCCCACGGCAATCAGTTCGGTGCCGTGCTTGGTTGCCAGTGCCACCAGGGTCGCCACGGAGGCATCCCATTTGTTCGCCGGGGCGTGCGGGTAGATGGTCGCAATGTCGACCACTTTGCCGGTGGCGTCGACGACGGCAACCTTCACCCCGGTGCGCAACCCGGGGTCCAGCCCCAGCACCGCCCGGTTTCCGGCAGGGGCGGCGAGCAGCACGTCGCGCAGGTTGGCGGCGAAGACCTTGACGCTGGCTTCCTCCGCGGCCTCGAAGAGCCGCGTGCGCAGGTCCGCCTCCAACCGTGCCAACAGGCGTCCGCGCCAGGCCAGGCGAACGGTTTGTGCCAGCCACTTGCCGGCCGGCGCATCGGCAGCGGCCTTGATGCCCAGCGAACGGGCGACGGCGGCCTCGTATCCGGCCCGCGCCTCGGTGAGCGCCGCGTCGTCGCGCGGGTCCGCCTCGGCCAGCTCCAGGTTCAGCGCACCCTCGCGTTCTCCGCGCAGCAGCGCGAGGATGCGGTGTG
Source organism: Paeniglutamicibacter sp. ORCA_105 (assembly GCF_045798545.1). Classification (NCBI taxonomy): domain Bacteria; kingdom Bacillati; phylum Actinomycetota; class Actinomycetes; order Micrococcales; family Micrococcaceae; genus Paeniglutamicibacter; species Paeniglutamicibacter sp. ORCA_105. The sequence goes on from NZ_JBIXLM010000032.1 coordinate 9,675, forward strand.
AGGGCTGCGTGGCAACGGGCTGCACGAAATCTTCGTAGTCGGAGAACTTCGAGGCATCCGCCGCAGGGGCGCCGGATGCGATCTTGGACGAGATCTTCCCTCGTGTCCACAGCCGTTCGCGCAATTCGGAAACCAGCACCGCGTCCTGCGAGGCACGTTCGGTGAGAATGGCCCGGGCACCGGCCAGGGCATCAGATGCCGCATTGACCTCGTGCTCGGGGTTCAGGAAGGTGGCTGCCAGCGCTTCGGGATCCTGGGCGGGATCAAGGATCAGCGAGTCGGCCAGCGGCTCGAGTCCGGCCTCGCGGGCGATCTGGGCACGGGTGCGGCGCTTGGACTTGTACGGCAGATACAGGTCCTCCAATTCGGCCTTGGTGCCGGCGGCCATGATGGCGGCCCGCAGCTCGTCGGTGAGTTTCCCCTGCTCCTCGATGGCCTTCAGGATCGCTTCCCGGCGGTCTTCTAATTCACGCAGGTAGCGCAGCCGCTCCTCAAGCAGGCGCAGCTGGGTGTCGTCCAGGGTTCCGGTGGCTTCCTTGCGGTATCGGGCAATGAAGGGGACGGTCGATCCGGCATCGAGCAATTCGACGGCGGCCTTCACCTGCCAGTCGGCAACCGAAGCACCTCCGGAAGTTAACTCGGCGGCAATGGTCTGGATTATTCGCATCTGGCTCACCCACACTAGTTTGCCGCATCCGTAGCACTGCCCGCGGACACCGACCGGTGACGCCGGGCGTGTGTCGCCTCCGTCCTTGCCCTTGATTCGGGGATTGCCCCGTACCGGTGCTACGTTGGCCACAGGACTCGACACGGGGTGCCGCCTGGCGGCTGAGAGATAGACCCGTTGAACCTGATCTCGATAATCCGAGCGAAGGGATGCCGGTCCGGCTTGAACTGCCCTCGTACCCCAAATTCCTGGACGCCCGTCGGCTGGTTCCATGGCATCCCTTCGCCCAACAGAAGGGTGCAAGAAATGCTTATCAAGGACCAAATCGTGTTGATCACCGGGGCCGGACGCGGACTCGGGGCAGACCTAGCCCGGGCCTTTGCGCGCGAAGGCGCACGGCTCGTATTGAACTACCGCTCCAGCGAAACCGCCGCCCGGGAACTGGCAGCCGAGTTCGGGGCCGATCGCGCGATCGCGGTCCAGGCCGATGTCGCGAACACGGATCAAGTCTCCCAATTGGTGGCCAGGGCGCAGGAACATTTTGGTGCTCCCATCACCACTGTCGTCAACAACGCCCTGCCCGATTTTTCGTTCAATGGCGACGCCCGTGCCAAAGCCGATGGAATCGGCTACATGGCTTTCGGGGAGCAGTTCACCGGCATCGTCGGCGGTGCGCTGAACACGATCCAGGCAACCCTGCCCGGCATGAGAACCGCGGGCTTTGGCAACATCGTCAACATCGGGACGAACCTCTTCCAGAACCCCGTGGTCCCCTACCACGACTACACCGCGGCCAAGGCTGCCCTGCTGGCCATGACCCGCACGTTCGCGGCCGACCTGGGCCCGGAAAACATCCGCGTGAACATGATCTCCGGCGGCCTGCTTCGCACCACCGATGCCTCCGCGGCCACCCCGGAAGCGGTCTTCGATCTGATCGCCGGCTCCACGCCACTGCGCAGGGTCACTTCCCCGGCGGAGTTCGCCGACGCCGCACTGCTGTTCGCTTCACCGTGGTCCCGGGCGGTGACCGGGCAGAACCTGGTTGTCGACGGCGGCCTGGTGATGAACTAGGCGGTCGGGTAAAGAATCGTGGACGCCACACGCCAATTGCACCTGAACGCCTTCATCTACGGGGCGGGCCACCACACCATGGGATGGCGCCACCCCGAATCCAGCGCCGACCGCGTCGGCGACATTTCCTACTACGAGGAACTTGCCCGGATTGCCGAGCGCGGTTGCCTGGATGCTGTCTTTTTTGCCGACGGGCAGAGCGTGAACCACGAATACGCGGCAGGGATCCCCTGGTTCCTGGAACCGGTGACTGCTCTCAGTGCCATGGCCCGTGCCACCAGCCGCATCGGGTTGGTCACCACGATCTCGGCGAGTTTCTACGCGCCCTTCCACGCCGCCAGGCTGCTGGCCTCGCTGGACCACATCAGCGGCGGGCGGGCGGGCATCAACGTGGTGACCTCCATGTTTGACGCCGAGGCCCGCAATCATTCCATGGATTCCCTGCCGCCCCATGCCCAGCGCTACGAGCGCGCCGAAGAGTTTGTTGTCGCGTTGCAGGGGTTGTGGGATTCATGGTCAGATTCTGCACTGCTGGTTGACCGGGAAGCCGGACGTTACCTTGATCCGGCGCAGGTCCGGCCGATCAACCACCGCGGCAACCATTTCTCTGTCGCCGGCCCGCTGACAGTCCCCCGGTGCCCGCAGGGGCGGCCGGTGCTGTTCCAAGCGGGATCCTCGGAAGCCGGCCGCTCCTTTGCGGCCCGCCATGCCGAAGCCATCTACTCCGTTTCCTGGGACAGGGAATCGGCAGTCGAGTATGCCGCCGACATCCGGCGGCGACTGGATCTTGCCGGACGCTCCAAGGACCCGGTTCCCGTTCTTCCCGGGCTGGTCACGTACATCGGTGCCACGCGGGAAGCGGCATGGGAAAAGAAGCGCGTACTGGATTCATTCATTGACACCGGGTCGGCCATCGCCGAGCTCAATATGTTCACCGGCCAGGACTACAACACCCATCCGCTGGACGACAGGGTGGATCCGCTGCCCCCGGCCGAGGACTTCACCGGCCCACAAGGCCGCTACCTGACCGTTCAACGCATCATCGAAACCCAGCGCCCCACGCTTCGCGAACTGCTGGGGTTCCTGGCCGCGGGCGGGGGCCATACAACCATGATCGGCACCCCCGCCGAGATCGCGGACGAGATCGAGGAATGGTTCATGTCGGGCGCCTGCGAGGGCTTCAACCTCATGTGCCCAAGTTATCCGGCGGGATTGGATGATTTTGTGGGATTGGTCGTACCGATCCTCCAAGAGCGCGGCCTGTTCCGCTCCTCCTACCCGGGAACCACGCTGCGCGAGACACTGGGCCTGGCCAGGCCTGCGCGCCTGGAAACCGTGCCGGCACGCGGGTAGCAGCTCGTCCCTGGGTGGGAGCACTCATGGGTTACCCAGAGTTCTCCCACCGGGGAACAACTAAGATGGAACCCATGACATTTTCACGCTCCAAAAGTGCACTGCTGGTTTCCGGCGCAGTCCTCCTGCTCTCGGCGACCGGTTGTGCAACCATTGCCGACACGGCCTCTTCCGCAGCTTCCTCCGCCGCCACGCAACTGGCCGACGGTGCCAAGAAGGAACTCATCAAGCAGGCTTGTGCCCCCATCCAGGACGGCACCATCAACGCAGCCGACCTCAAGGTCGTTGCCTCCATGGTCGACGCCGTCCGCGAGGGCGGGCTGCCCCCGGAGATCGTCAGCGCACTTGACGATGTGGCTGCCTCCGGCGACCAGGTCCCGGCCGATGTTCAGGCCCGGCTCGTTACCGCCTGCGACAACGCCCTGGTCTAGGAAAATGAGCGACAGCCATGAGTAGGTCCCGTCGTCGACGCGGTGCCGTCCCGGTGCTTGTCTTTTGCGCAGCGGTCGTCGCCGGAACGTGGTTGTTGCTTCCCAAGGTCAACGGTGGTTACGGGGACCGAACGGATGGCCCGGACGCAAGCGCAACGGTTCAGCATGTGGTCGACGGTGACACCCTCTACCTCATCCTGGACGGCGAACGAACCAAGGTCCGGCTGCTAAACGTCGACGCACCGGAGATTCCCCGCCCGGACCAACCCGGGGAATGCTTCGGCCGGCAGGCGGCCGAATTCCTGGCCAAGAAACTGCCCAAGGGTTCGGAGGTGGAGCTGCAATTCGATGCCGAACGCCTGGACCAATATGGGCGCACCCTCGCCGCACTGAACCACGGGGGAGAATTCATCAACGGAGCCCTCGTGGCATCCGGACACGCGACGGCGATGAAGGTCGAGCCCAACGTGAGATTCTACGAGCAACTGCGCGATGCACAACGACAGGCCCAACGAATCGAGGCGGGGATGTTTGATCCTGCCAACGGTTGCAGCTGAACGAACTCTCGCCCTCGTTGGCAGTCGAAGCAAGCCGGGCGGGGTTGCGGTGCTTCCTAATGGACTCCAACCAACCCGGCATGGCCGCGAACAGCTCTAGTCGGCTCGCTCTCTGCTCAATAACCGTGCCCGATGTCCTGCGATGGATAGACTGACGGGGTGAAGCAGGAATCCAAGGCCGTCAGAATCGATGCCTGGTTATGGTCGATTCGAATCTATAAGACCCGCTCGGCGGCAACGACAGCCTGCCGCGCCGGCCACGTGCGCCTAAACGACAAACCCGCCAAGGCCGCACAGATTGTCGTACCGGGAGACACCATCAGGGTCAGGCAATCCGGATTCGACAGGATCCTCGAAGTGACCGCCGTGATATCCAAGAGGGTGGGTCCCGACATCGCCGCCCGCTGCTATCTCGACCACACCCCGGTCCGGCCCAAGGAAGTCATCCCGCAGGTTCCCGTCAGGGACCGGGGCGCCGGCCGGCCGACGAAAAAGGACCGACGCGAGATGGAACGGCTTCGAGACCACTTCCATTAGCGCCAGGGATACGATGGCAGATGGTAGCCGGTTGCGCCAGACGCATCCGCAATTACTCACGAGGAGAAGCATGGCCCGGAACAAAAGCTGGAACGAACTATCAGTCGTGGCACGATGGCGAATCGCCGTTATGGGAATTGCCCAGCTGGCTCTCCAATTCGTGGCCCTGCGCGACCTGGTCAAACGCCCTGCGTTGGAAGTCAACGGTCCAAAGAGCGCCTGGGCCGCAGCTACGTTCATTAACTTCCTTGGGCCCCTTGCATACCTTGCCTTCGGACGCTCAAAGAAAAAGTAGCCCCGCTCAATCTTTATTTGAGAATGCTGTAGGTCGACACCATCGGATGGCTGGACGCGGGCGCGTCGGCCAAGATTTTGCTGGCCGATGGTGGGCGATGCTTCCCACCTTCTGGGGCGAAGTATCTTCTGCCGGTGCATCTTCCAAGCGATGGAAAGTGTTCAGAGGAACATCGCGTTCGCGTCTCCACGCTTGACGCCATGGAAGCGGCCGGATCCTCGACTGGGCCGCACGAGTCATAATCCATTCACTGTATGGTTATCATGAAGAGGCACGTCGCCCGGGGATCCAACGTCCTGAAACTCCCATCGATGGGTCATCTAAGCTGGACACTCGGACATAATTCACTCGGTTTTCCGTAACTTGTACTCTTTTGTGCGCTTCATTCGCCAACCGGCTATTCAACATGGCTAATATGGGAATGAAATACAGCGAAAAATATAGTTTTTGGGCACTGGTCGTTGGTTCTGCGTTTGATTTATTGTGCACTATTGCTATATTTTCAGATTCCATTAGGAGCCCTCAAATGCAGCCTCGCATACGAGTCCATTTAGCAGACGGTGATTACTTTCTTCGGCTTGGACTCGAAAGCCTCTTGGCATCAAGCCCCGATGTTGAGCTCGAGGCAGTCACCGGAACTGGCGACGAGGCCATCGAAGCCGCCCTGGACAAGCGACCCGATCTAGTTCTCATGGAAACCACCATTAGAGATGTCTCCAGCCCTGAGGCCACCAAGCGGATATTGGCGGGTGCCCCTGCGACCAAGGTTGTCATGCTTTCGGCGGCTCACGACATGGAAACCATGACCCGAGCGCATTCAGCGGGTGCCTGCAGCTATCTGGCCAAGAATGCCGTCTCGACTGATCTCGGAGTAGCGCTTCGGATGATCCACTCGGGAAACATGATCTTTTCCAAACCAGCCGATGCAGATCAGTTCCCACCTCATTCCACAAGCAAGTACGACTTCAAGTCGCAGCTCTTGCGTCAAGCGAGCCCGCGGGATCGACGCTTGCTGCATTCCCTGACGCAAGGCTACACAAATGCCCAGATAGCCTCACTTCTTCACGTCAGTGAAGGGACCGTGAAGGCACAACTTGCGAAAATCATGGAACCGCTCGACATCAGCAACCGTGTTCAGCTCGCGGTGCTCGTCGTCCAAGCCGGTCTTCTCGATGACATCCGGCCGACCGCACCCCTAAGTGCCGGCCCCTTGCGCTATGCAACACCCCGAGCTTGATTCCCGGGTCCGCTGTCAGTAGCCCAGGAACGGATCATATGAATTGATCAGCTTCCCACCGCTCAGATAAAGGCGCAGGTTTTTGGTGAAGAGTTCCATCAGGCGTGCGTTCTCGGCGTCCACATTTGCAGCCGTATGTGGCGACAATATGAGATTCGGCGCATCCCACAAGGGATGGCCTGCCGGCAGGGGTTCAGGATCCGTCACGTCAAGTACGGCTCCACCAAGTCGACCTGCCTTCAAGGACTCGACTACAGATTCCTGGTCGAGTACCGGACCCCGTGCCAGGTTCACGAGCAGGGCACCTACCTTCATGGAGGAAATTCGCTGCCTGCTGAAGAGGCCTATGGTTTCCTCGGTCAGCGGGCACGCCAAAACCACGATGTCGTACTCCCCCAAGTCGCAATCCTGCAAGGCGACGGACCTTTCGAAAGGCTGGCCAAGGACTCTGGTTCCGCGAGTCGTTCCATCACACCTGACTCCCATGAAGCTCAGGGTCCTTGCCACTTCGCTACCGATGCTGCCCGCGCCAACGATCAAGGCTTTTTGGCCATAGAGTGTGTTCGACGCCCCGGTCGCCCACCGTTGCTGATCTTTTTGGCATCCCAGGCGCGGTAGTTCTCGAACGAAGTACAGCAACCCGGCCAGTGCGAATTCAGCCAGTGGCTTGGCGTGGACACCTGCTGCAGTAGTAATGCGAACTTGGTTCTCGGTGTGCCCCATTGCCTCGGCCCGCACTCCTACACCTGCCTGCGTGGCCTGGATCCACTTGAGGTTCGGGCTGTGTTCCCGCCAGGACTTCGGCTGCCACCAGTCAAAGTCAAACATGATGGTGGCGTTCGCCAAGTGAGTTCGCCATTCGGCGATTTGGCTCTCGCGCAGATCGCGCCGCCTTCCCCGGTGGTCGGCCCCGAACTGTGGAACCGGCAGCAGTTCGGCTCGGTAGACGACGTCGATCTCGGGCAGATCGGCGATCAGTTTGTCGACCAATTCCTGCTGGAGATACGAGCAGATCAGTACCTGTGGACGCATGAAATTCCTTGACCTCTTTCAGCGGGTGACGACCGGGATTCGAACTTCATTCTTAGGCGTTACCGTAACTGGCGTCACCAAAACGACACGCCCGTGACTCCCTGCCCATTCGAACAGGCTATCGGTGCCCATTGGATAAAGTGAGCGCATGACTACACACGTGGGCGATCAAAAGGGTCCCGGCGAGGCCCCTGTTCCTCGGCACCACCAATTAATCGTCTCGCTCTTTGGCCTGTATGCGCGCCAACACGGCGGCGCCCTGGCCGTGGCAACCATCATTTCCTTGATGCAAGACATCGGCGTCGAGTCCACGGGGACCAGATCGTCGATATCCCGCCTGAAGAAGCGTGGCGTCATTGACAGTGTTCAGGTCAACGGCCGCAACGGATACGCATTGGCGCCGTCGGTCATCGAAACGTTTGTTGAGGGCGATGAGCGAATTTTCCACCCGCGTCGGGCCAAGGCAGATGACCAATGGCTTCTGGCTACGTTCACCGTGCCCGAATCCCAACGCAACATCCGGCACAAGATCCGCTCATCCCTGGTGCGGATGGGCTTTGGTTCGGTCACTCCAGGTCTATGGATTGCCCCGGGTCATCTACGCGACTCGGTGCTCGCCTACTTTGATACCCGTGGATTGAACGAATACCTCGAATTCTTCATGGCTGATCATATTGGCGACGCCGACCAGCGCAAGAACATCGGGACGTGGTGGGACTTGCCGGCGCTTGACGCCCTGTACTCCGATTTTCTGGATCGCAATCGTGGGCTATTGAGCGCCTGGGCCCGGCGAAGCAAGTCGGGCAGCAATCCGGAATCCGACGCCCTCGCCTTTGCGGACTACCTGGTCCTGATCACCCAATGGCGGCGTCTGCCCTACCTCGATCCCGGGCTGCCCATCAAATTCCTGCCGGAGAACTGGAATGCGCTGGAGGCCGAGCATCTTTTTCAGGAACTCCACGCACTGCTGTCGCCCTGCGCCCAGCGCCATGCCGACCGCGCCATTGACAACAACGCGGCGGCCCGCTGACGGACGATCCCGGCCCGTGAAAAAGCCGTGCCGCGCGACCTTCCCCTTTGCCAAGGATTCGGTTGCACGGCACGGCATTCATATTTAATTCAGACGGTAGTCACGTCCTGGGGGAAACTAGGCGCGATCCTGGATCACTGCCACGCCCTGGATTTCAATCAGGGCTTCCTTCTGCCAAAGGCGGCTGACTCCGATGCCGGCCAACGCCGGATACTTGTTCCCGGCCATTTCACGCCAAAGCCGGCCGATCTCGCGGCCGTTGGCCATGTAATCGTCCACGTCGGTGAGGTAGATGGTCACGGAAACCAAGTCCTCGGGCTGGCCGCCGGCCTCAGCCAGGGTCGCCAGGACATTGGAAAACGCCTGCTTGAACTGATCGACGATGTTGCCCGGAACGATCTTCATGTCCTTGTCCAGGGCTGTCTGCCCGCCCAGGTAGACGGTCGTGCCCGCGAGCACGCCATGCGCGAATCCGGAGGGCTTGCCCAGCGAATCCGGGTTGATCGTGAGGTTCTGGAAGAGGGTGGTTTCGGTCATCGTGCTCTCCTAAGTATTCCCTTGGCGATTGCGGCTGTTCCGCTATGGCGCCGGACTGGTGACGCATGTTACATTGAGGATACGTGACGGCGGTCAAAAAGTCGACACACATGGATTTGATGAGTAGCAAGGGACCGAGGAATGAAACTCGCAACAATTCGACACGCTGGAAGCACCACCGCTGCCTTGGTGGTGGGCGACGGTTATCAGCCACTGCCCGCAGGCAATCTCAGCGATCTCTTGGGCATGCCGGCGTGGAAGCAAATTGTCAGTGAGGCCGCTTCGGAACATCCCGGTCTCGCCGCCGTCCCGGCATCCGAAGTCGAGGTCCTCAACCCCGTGCCAACACCCGCCAAGGTCATCTGCTGCGGCTTGAACTACTCGGATCACATCCTTGAGATGGGTCGCGACCTTCCCGCATATCCCACGCTCTTCGCCAAATTCGCTGATACGCTCACCGATCCCGACGCACAGATCGTTGCCGACGAATCCGCGGACCTCGATTGGGAAGCCGAGCTCGCGGTAGTGGTTGGAACCACCCTGCAGAACGCGGGCGAGGACGAGGCGGCCGCAGCCATCGCCGGCTACACCGTGGCCAACGACATCTCCATGCGTGATTGGCAGCGACGGACCCTCCAGTGGTTCCAGGGCAAGGCCTTCGACCGCACCACTCCGCTGGGTCCAGTCATGGTCACAGCCGATGAGATCAATCCAGAGGCCGGGCTCGAGGTCATTTGCACGCTCAACGGCACCGAAGTCCAACGCGGCAATACCAAGACACTGGTTTTCTCCGCTGCCAAGCTCCTGTCCTACATCTCCACCTTCACCATCCTGCGGCCCGGAGATGTCGTCCTCACCGGTACCCCCGGCGGTGTCGGCATGGGCATGACCCCTCCGCTCTTCCTGAAGGACGGGGATGAACTGATCACCGAAATCCCCGGCATCGGGACCCTGAGGAACATCGTCCGGACCCGCGTCACTGCTGCCCTCTAGCCAGCGCGCACCAACAATCCCACCATCCAGGAAAGCCAAGGAGAACAGCTCATGAGCAACACCACCCCCACGATCTACCGCACCGAAGGCGACAACACCGTCTACGCCAACGCCGATGGCGTCGTGGTCCCCGTGGTCACCCGCAAGGGCGAGGAAGACACCAACACGGCGCAATCCGGCGACTGCATCCGCGTTTCCGGGGTCAGCATCCAGCACACACCGGCCACCAAGATCTGGTTCGGCCAGGTCTCCAACACCCCCGGTTACCGCTCCCTGCCCCACCACCACGGCGAGGCCGAGACCGGCGGATACGTGCTCAGGGGTCATGGGCGGATCTACTTTGGCGAGAACTACGAGCAGTTCCTGGACATGACCGCCGGGGACTGGGTCTTTGTCCCGCCGTTCATGCCTCACGTCGAAGCGAACATGTCGATCACCGAGGACCTGGTCTGGCTGACCGCGCGCACCCCGGAAAACATCGTCGTGAACCTCGATGATGTCGCCGATGAAACCCTGGAAGGATACCGCCGGGCATGAGCTCACAAATCTTCCTCGATGCCATCGACATGACCTCCTGCGAGGCCGAGTTCTTTGACCAGGCTTACACCGCCATCCCCCAATACGTTCCGTGGCCCAAGGCGTACGGCGGGGACATGGTGGCCCAAGCGGCCACGGCCATGATGCGGTCGGTGGGCGAGGACAGGGAACTGCATTCAATGCACTCCTACTTCCTGCGTCCCGTGGACATGCACGTGCCCGTCCGCTATGAAGTCGAGCTCATGCGTGACGGCCGCGGCTACTCCACCCGACAGGTGCGCGGATTCCAGAACGGCAAGGCGGTCTACACCGCACTCGGCTCCTTCCACGTCCCGGAGACCGGTCCCGAGCAGTCCTCCACGGCCCCCGCGGAATACCTTGACCTGGATCCCGAAACCCTGGCCAGCGCCGCGACGGTGCTCGCCGAGGCCGAGGGCCCGGTCGCGGAATACTGGTCGGCCGGCCGGTCCTTCGACATGCGCCACGTCCCGGGAGCCCTGTACCTCGAGGTGCACGGGGCGCCGGCCGCCCACCAGGCTGTCTGGGTCAAGGCCTTCACCGAGCTCCCCGACGATGCCATCACCCAGCGTGCGGCACTGGCCTATGTTTGCGACTACACCATCCTGGAGCCGCTGCTGCGGACCCAAAACCTGTCCTGGAGCACCGAGGGACTGGTGACCGCGAGCCTTGACCACTCCATGTGGTTCCACCGCCCCGGGCGCGTGGACGACTGGGTGCTTTACGTCCAGGAAGCCATCTCCAGCCAAAACAACCGCGGCCTGGCGCTGGGCCGCTTCTACACCCGTGACGGCCAGCTTCTGGCCACCGTTGCCCAGGAGGGCATGATCCGCGGACCCCGCGGCTAAGGCACCACCGCACACCCCCCCCATTGAAAATCGACTCCTGGAAAGAGACGGCAAGTTCATGGAATTATCGCTTTCGGCCCATCACGACACGTTCACACGTGACCACCTGCCGCCGCAGGAATTATGGCCCACCCTTGAATTCACGCTGCCAGAGCTGCAATACCCCGATCGTCTCAACGCGGCCACGGTCCTGATCGATGACGCCGTCGCGGCCTTTGGGCCCGACCGTCCGGCGCTGCTGGCACCGGACGGCTCGAAACAGAGCTACGGCGAGCTGCTGATCCGGGCCAACCAGGTCGCCCAGGTCCTCACCGAGGATTTCGGGATCGTCCCGGGAAACCGGGTCATGCTGCGGGCGCCGAACAACGCGTGGCTCGTGGCCTGCTGGCTCGGCGTGCTGAAGGCCGGCGCCGTGGTGGTCACCACTATGCCCGCCCTGCGCGCCCCGGAAATCGGCAAGCTCGCTACCCTGACCAAGCCCTCGCTGATGCTCTGCGACCACCGCTTCCTGGACGACGCCCGCGAGGCCGCCGGTTCGGCCTACCCGGTCGTGGCGGTCGGATCCGCCGATGCCCTGGACCTGGTATGCCGCACCGGTTCCAAGTCCGGTGAATTCACCAACGTCGAAACCGCGGCCGACGACGTGGCGCTACTGGGACCCACCTCCGGGACCACCGGCGTCCCGAAGATCACCATGCACTTCCACCGCGACATCCTGGCCAACGCCGACACCTTCGCCCGGCACATCCTGGCACCGACGCCCGAGGACGTCTTCGCCGGCTCCCCTCCCCTGGCCTTCACCTTCGGCCTGGGCGGCTTGGTGGTGTTCCCGCTGCGCTTTGGCGCCAGCACCCTCCTCACCGAACGCACCACCCCGGTGGAACTGGCCCAGTACTCCCACGACGCGGGCGCCACGATCCTGTTCACCGCACCCACCGCCTACCGCGCCATCCTCAAGGAGGGCAAGGCCGACCTGCTGCGCCCACTGCGCCTGGCCATCTCCGCCGGTGAGCACCTGCCGGCGGCAACCTGGCAGCAGGTCCACGATGCCACGGGCCTGTCGCTGATTGACGGAATAGGCTCCACCGAATTGCTGCACGTCTTCATCTCCGCAGCCGGCGACGACATTCGCCCGGGCGCCACCGGAATCCCGGTCCCCGGCTACCGCGCCACCATCCTTGATCCGGAAGGCAACGAACTGGGGCCCGACGAGTCCGGACGGCTGGCAGTGATCGGCCCCACCGGCTGCCGGTACCTCGACGACGAGCGCCAGCACGCCTATGTTTCCAACGGCTGGAACGTCACGGGAGACACCTTCGTGCGGGACGCCGACGGCTACTTTACGTACCAGGCGCGCAGCGACAACATGATCATCTCCTCCGGCTACAACATCGGCGGCCCCGAGGTCGAGGAAGCCATCATGCAGCACGACGATGTGCTGGAAACGGCGGTGGTGGCCCGGCCCGACGAGCAACGCGGCTCGGTGGTGTGCGCCTTCGTGGTCCTCGTCGAGGGCGTCGCCGGTTCCGAGGCGAAGGCCAAGGAGATCCAGGACTTCGTCAAGTCAGTCATCTCCCCCTACAAGTACCCGCGCGACATCCGGTTTGTCGATGAGCTTCCGCGGAACCCCAGCGGCAAGCTCCAGCATTTCAAGCTGCGCGAAGCCCTTTCCGAGTCCCACGCATCCTAGCTTTCCCCCCTCCCACCCAACTTAGGCAGCAGCGCTCGGCCCCCACCGGCCGCACCGTGTCACAGAAAAGGATCCACCATGAAAATCGCAGTTGTTGGCGGCGGCCCAGGCGGCCTGTACTTTGCGGCCCTGATGAAGCAGCTGGACCCCGCACACGAGGTAACGCTCTGGGAGCGCAACGCAGCCTCGGACACCTTCGGCTTCGGCGTGGTGTTCTCGGATGAGACGCTCGGCGGCATTGGCAATGCGGACACCGTCATTGCCGACTACATGTCCCGCCGTTTCGCCCGCTGGTCCGACATCGACATCCACTTCCGCGGCGAAATGCACACCGTCGGCGGACAGGGCTTCGCGGCCATGAGCCGCAAGGAACTGCTCGAGCTGCTGCAGCGGCGCTGCATCGAACTCGGCGTCGACGTGCGCTTCTCCACGATGGCTCCGGACGTCGAAGAGCTTTCGGCCGACTACGACCTGGTGCTGGCGGCCGACGGCCTGAATTCGGCGATCCGCACCCGCTTCGCCGACTCCTTCAAGCCGTCCCTGGATCCACGCACCTCCAAGTACATGTGGCTGGGCACCAACCAGGTCTTCGAGGCCTTCAAGTTCTTCGTCAAGGAAACCGACGCGGGAACCATGCAGATCCACGGTTACCCGTACTCGGACGAGGGCTCCACCTTCATCGTGGAAATGCACGAGGATGTCTGGCGGGCCGCCGGCTTCGACGAAACCCAGGACGAGGTCTTCGCCCCCGGCATCAGCGACGAGAAGGCAGTGGCCAAGGTCAAGGAGATCTTCGCCGAGGAACTGGCCGGCTACGACGTGCTGACCAACAACTCGAAGTGGATCAACTTCACCACGGTGCGCAATGAAAACTGGCGCCACGAGAACATCGTACTGCTGGGCGATGCCGCCCACACCGCGCACTTCTCCATCGGCTCGGGCACCAAGCTCGCCATGGAGGACTCCCTGGCCCTGGCCGCCTGCCTGCACGAACATTCCTCCGTGGAGGATGCCCTCGCGGCGTATGAGACCGAGCGCCGCCCGGTGGTGGCTTCCACCCAGCGTGCCGCCCAGGCCTCGCTGGAGTGGTTCGAGAACATCGGGCAGTACAAGGACCAGGATCCGGTGCAGTTCTGCTTCAACCTGCTCACCCGCTCCCGCCGCATCACCTATGACAACCTGAAGCTGCGCGACACCGAGTTCGCCGCCCGCGTCGATGAGGACTTCGCCCGCCTGGCCGGTTCGAAGGAAGTCGCCCCGGCGATGTTCCAGCCCTACAAGATCGGCGAGCTGGAGCTGGTGAACCGCGTCGTGGTCTCCCCCATGGACATGTACTCGGCGACTGACGGCGTGCCGGGCGACTTCCACTTGGTGCACCTGGGTTCCAAGGCCATGGGCGGGGCCGGGCTGGTCATGACAGAAATGGTCTGCGTCTCGGACATCGGGCGCATCACTCCCGGTTGCACCGGGCTGTACAACGACGAACAGGCAGCCGCCTGGAAGCGCGTCACCGACTACGTGCACTCCAGCTCCAACGCCAAGATCGGCGCCCAGATCGGCCACTCCGGCCGCAAGGGCTCCACCAGGCTCATGTGGGAGGGCATCGACGAGCCGCTGGAAACCGGAAACTGGGAGGTCTTGGCCCCCAGCGCCATCCCCTATGGCGAGGGCTGCCACGTGCCGGTGGAAATGGACCGGACCATGATGGATGAGGTCCGCGACCAGTTTGTCGCCGCTGCCCGCCGCGCGGATGAGGCGGGCTTCGACCTGCTGGAACTGCACGCTGCCCACGGCTACCTGCTCTCTTCCTTCCTCTCCCCGCTGTCCAACAAACGCACCGACGAATACGGCGGATCGCTGGAAAACCGCCTGCGCTACCCGCTCGAGGTGCTCGACGCGGTGCGGGAGGCGTGGCCTACGCACAAGCCGATCGGCGTGCGCATCTCCGCCACCGACTGGACCGAGGGCGGAAACACCGAGGACGACGCACTGGCAATCGCCTCCGCGTTCATCGACCACGGGGTCAAGTCGATCGACGTGTCCTCCGGGCAAATCATCAAGGCGGAAAAGCCGGCCTTCGGGCGCAGCTACCAGACGCCGTTTGCCGACAAGATCCGCAACCAGGTGGCAGCCGCAGCCGGCGTTGCCGTCATCGCGGTCGGGGCGATCTCTTCCTACGACGACGTGAACTCCATCCTGCTGGCTGGGCGTGCAGACCTGGTGGCCCTGGGCCGCACGCACCTGTACAACCCGGCCTGGACGCTGCAGGCCGCCGCCGAGCAGGAATACGCGGGAGACGGCGCCACCTGGCCGCTGCCGTTCAAGGCCGGGCGCCGCAAGCCGCCGAGCGCCCGCACCGACGCGGTCCGCCCGCGCCTGTCACTGCTGAAGGAGGAGCAGATCGACGACCAGGTCCACCTTCGTTGGGCCCCGGCCAACAACAAGGCAACCGAGAACCTGGTGCCCAGCGCCTAGCTTCGGAAGCAGGGTGGGAGTGGTTCGATTCGCGCCAAGCGGGTCGGGCCGCTCCTTCTCCGCATTGTGCCCCTGGAGGGCATGTGGAGTTTTCGTCCGTGCACCGCGGGATCCGATGTGGAGCTTGGGTCGTCGTGGATGGACCCGGGCGGGGCCGCTCGAAGGCAAGAAAGTCCCGGTGGGGAAGCCTTATCCCCCGCCGGGACTTCTCAAGTGCCGTCCGAGGTCCCGGGGTCAGTGCCCCTTGAAGGCCTCGGCGAGCCACCATGAACCTGAGTCCGAGGCGATCTTCGCATCGATGACCAGCGGCTTTGTCGGTTTCGAAGCCGCCCAGTCCGCCACGGCGTCCAGGTCAGCGAGCGTCCGTACGGTGATCCCATCGGCCCCGAAACCACGCCCGATCGCCGCAAAGTCCGTGTCGGGGAATTGCACCGAGCTCATGTCGGCTTCCGGGTCCTCGAGCGCGAAGTGATGGACCTCGGCCCCGTAGGCGGCGTCGTTGTAGACGATGCACACCAACGGCATGCTCAGCCGCACCGCGGTGTCCAGCTCCGCGATGGCCATGTGGAAGCCGCCGTCACCGGTCCCCAGCACCGGGATCCGTCCCGGCTGCGCCAGCCCGGCGCCGATGGCCGTGTACAGGCCCAGGCCGATGGACTGGAAGGCTTGGGTGAAGCAGAAGCCGAACTCGTCGGGCACCGAGAGGAACTGGCTGGGGTAGCCCATGAAGTTCCCCGAATCCACGCTCACTATGCGTTCGGTCGGCAGCATCCCATCGAGTGCCGTCGTCAGGGTGCGCGGGTCGATGTATTGCCCGTCGGAGAGGTCCTCGAAGTCGACCTGCTGCCAGTGGATGGATTCGTCGATCCGCGCTTTCACGGACCCGCTCCGATAGCCCTCGCGGGCCTGGACGTTTCCGGCGACAAGTGCGTCGAGCACATCGGCTGCACACTGCGCCGAGTCCCCCACCACACCTAAATCGATGGGGCGGTTGGCGCCTAGGGCCTGTTCCTCAAGGTCGACCTGGACGACCTTGGTTTCCGTGCCGATCAGGTGCCCGTGGCGCATCGTCCACATGTTCAAGGCGCAGCCGAACCCAATGATGAGATCGGCGCCGGTGATCAGTTCGGCTGCCAGCGGGGAGGAGAAGCCGCCGGAGATGCCGAGGTTGAAGTCGTCCCGGTTGAACAGGCCCTTGGCCACCGCGGAGGTGGCCACCAGCGCGCCCGCGTGCTTCGCCAGGGCCAGGATCTCGTCCCTGGCTCCGCGCCCGCCACGGCCCGCAACGAACACCGGGCGCTGCGCGCCGGCCAGCAGGCCGGCCAGTGCCTGAACCGAGGCATGTGAGGGCCTGATGGGTTCGGCCGGGACAACGACTGGCGGTGCCGCGGTCTGCTCCCCGGTGACCTCCTGCGCCTGCACGTTCAGCGGCAGGTTCAGCACCACGGTGCGGCGGTCGTTGACCGCGCGGCGGTAGGCGCGGACGGTGTCGGCCACGGCGCTGGCTGCCGAATGCACGCGCTCGGGCACCGCATGGACGGAGGCGGCAAACCCGTCCTGGTCCATGGCGAAGTTCGAGTAGACGGCTGAGGGTGCGGCCTCGGCGGCCAGCACGATCATCGGGGTGCGGGACTTGGCCGCCTCGCCGATGCCGGTGGCGGCGTTGGTCAACCCGCAGCCCTGGTGGACCGAGAGCAGGGAAACCTTGCCGCTGGTGCGCGAATAGGCATCGGCCATGGTGGCGGCCCCGCCCTCGTGCCGTGCGGCGGTGAACCGCACGCCGTGCTCCATGAGGGCGTTGGTGATGGTGAAGTTTCCCGAGCCCACCACGCCGAAGCAGTGGCCAACGCCCAGCTCGGCCAGGGTCTTGCCTACAAGTTGTGCAACGTTCATGCCGGGCTTCCTTCCACCAGGGCCAGCACGCGCGCCGGTGCGCCGGTGCCGCCGACGATGGGCAGCGGGGCCACCACGACCATCGCGCCGAAGGTGGGCAGCTTGGCCAGGTTTTTCAGCGAGGTGATCCCGTATTTGTCTGCACCCAGCAGGAAATGGTGCATCGGGAACGGAGGGGTGAGTGCCCCGGCGTTGCCGGCGTCGATGCCCACGGTTTCCACGCCCACACCGGAGATCTCCAGTTCCCCGGCGATCCACTTGGCGCACTCGGCGGTGAAGCCCGGGGTGTGCGATCCATTGTCATCAACGTTCAGGAACGCCTGCTTGTCATGTCCGTACTGGTCCCATCCGGTGCGGAAGAGCAGCCACGAGTTCGCGGGGAAGGCGCCATGTTCCTCCTGCCAGGCAACCAAGTGCTCCACGTCGATCAGGAAGTCGGGGTCGGCCTCGGCCTCGGCGCTGAAGTCGAGCACGACCGCCGGGCCGATGAGGCGGGCGGGGTCCAGTTGGGAAACGTCCTTACCATCCTTGCCGGTGACCCAATGGATCGGCGCGTCGATGTGCGTGCCGATGTGTTCACCGGTGTGGATGTTGTGGTGCTTCCAGAACGGGCCCGGTTCGTTGTAGGCGGAGACCTGCTCGATGCTGAAATCAATCAGGTTCGAGAATGGTTCCGGCAACACAAGGGTAGGGGTTTCGGCCGACAGCGGCGCGGTCAGGTCGTGGATTTCAACGGCGCCGGCGGCCAAGGACGCCAGGACTGCATGAACAGGACTCATCGGAACTCCAGTGCTTGGGGGTGGACGGCGAACTTACGCCCGCGAGGATCGACATATAGCTTGTATGACGATCGTCACACATGGCCCTTGGCCAACATATCAGTCAAACCGGTCCCGGAAAAACCCCTTCTCACATTGCGGATCAACGGCGGGGCGAACGCTTGGTTGCGCCACCCGGACACCCCCTTTTCCCGCACCGTCGATGGCGCTGGGATTTATCGAAACCTCCGGCGGGGCCGGGAGGCGGCGATGGTGTTATCGCTCCGATTCGAAGGAAACAAGGTAGGCAGCCGCGGCTTCCTCACTCATGAACCAATCGGCAAAATCCGGCGGGTGGTCGAAACCGTTGGCGAAGCGCTTGGCAATCGCCGCATTTTCCTGGGCGGCACCGAGTACTTGCAGGGCATGCGGGGCCGGCGGGGCCAGCATCGTGTTGGTCCAGGCAACAACGTGCTTCGCGTAGGTCCAGTAGTCTTCGAACAAGCCCCGTTTGAAGGCATCGTCATACGCCCGATCCCCGCGGCCAACAATGCCGTCAAGATAGGCGGCCGCGCACTTGGCTGCATTGTTTGAGCCCTGACCTGTGATGGGGTCATTGAGTACCACCACATCCGCCATGCCCAATACGGTAGCTCCCGAAGGAAGTGTCGCCAGTGGATGGCGCACGGTCGGCGGGTAGCGTCCCTGCAGCACTCCGTTGGGATCGGTGAGCTGGACGTCGGTGCAGCGCTCAGCTTCCCACGGCAGGTAGGTGCGCAGGATGCGAAGCGAATTTTCCAGGTGCTCTTCAGGCCCCAGACCCTTCCACGAATCCATGTCTGAACCCGGCAGGCCCTCCAACACCATGATCTCGCAGGGACCGGTGACCGTCAGCGCGGGGAAGACAAAGTATTCGCCGACGCCGGGAATGAGGTTGAAATTCACGGCCGAGAATTCCTCGCGTGGCCTCATCCCATGGACGTAGGTCAGCGCAAGCGCCCGTTGCGGCTCCGCATGCTGGCTGCGCCCGCTGTCTCGTTCAAAGAGCTGGGCGATTTCACCCTTGCCTGCGGCAACCAACACCAGCTCGCTCTTCGCCGCGTAGCGTTCAAGATCGTGAACCCCTGCTTCCTCATAAATGAGGGTGCCACCGCGGGCTTCGAACAATTCCATGAATGCCGGGAACTTGAGCCGCTGGTCAACGGACTGGGCGGGGGCATCAAGCCGGTGCGCCCAGCTCGTCGCCTTGATCCCCTGCGCCTGCGGCGGGGCAACAGTGAAGGAGATTCCGTCGACCGTGGGTGCATCCGGCCACAGGTCGAGCCCCAGGTCTCGTTCATGGCCTCGTGCCGCATCGAACATGCACTGGCTCGAAGCGATGGGGCCGTTGCGAAGCTGCTCCGGGGTGCGGTTGGAAATCAAGGTGACGTCATATCCCGCGTCGAGCAGGCCAATGGCCAGCTGGAGGCCCGAATGTCCGGCGCCGACAATGGTGATGCTGCGTGAGGTCATGGCCATTACTTCCCTGCTCTCGCCAGAAATGATGTTGGCGTGCGGGCGGCAGGACGACCTGCAATCCACATCGCGGCCATCACTATCCGTTTTACACACTTCCAATCCAATAGGCGAATGGGCTCGAGCACAACACCCAACCATTCCGAACGCCGAGACAGCCACACATCGCGTCCTCCACCCGCTGCGTGCTCCACATGCTTCCAACACCCAAGCCCTGGCGCCAACGGCCAGGCCCGGAGCAATTGCCGCGCGAGGCATTCATGCCCGGCACAGGGGATCCCCGGGCGCTACCCGTGAAGCGCCAGGCGTATCGATTCGGGCCAGGGCGCGGACTTCTCGGAGCCTTCGGGCACGCAGACCGTGACAAAGCGGCCCTCCGCGGCCAGCACGGCTTCACGCATCTCGTGCGGATGTCCCCAGACCTTGAAGGCAAAGCCCATGGATGTGGTGCCGACATGTTCGATAACGATGGCCGTGCTCACCGCCTGCCCGAAGTAGAGTTTTGCGCGGTAGTCGATTTCATGGCGGACCCGGGGTGCGATGGCAAAGTACGAGGCGGCTCCCAGTTCCCGGAACAACTTGGCTTCCGCGGCCTCGACCATCCGCATGATCACGGAGTTGTGCTGGTGCCCGGCCGCGTCGGTGTCGACCCATTCTATGGTTCGCTGCAGCGAGGTTCCGGCCACGGCTCCGGCGAGGAACCCGCCCAGCAGTGTGTCGACCGAGGCATCGCCGGACGGTTGCATCTGAATCGAATTCTTGACCATCGACAACCAATCTCCATCCAACTATTGTAACGTGCGTCACTTTAACGACATAATACTAGGGATCCCCGCACCACCCCAATCGCCTTCCCATCCACCCAAGGAGAACAACGTGGCGTCTGCACCCACGGTTTCGGACTGGAACATTCCCAAACGGACCACCGGCATTGTGCTTTTCGCCTGCTGGCTGGCCATCCTGGCCGAAGGCTACGACGTCGGTGTGCTCGGAGCGGTGTTGCCGGCGCTTGCCGAATACAAGGCATGGTCGCTCTCCCCGATGGAGCTCGGCGGCTTGGGCGCCTACGCGCTTGCCGGCATGCTCTTCGGCGCATTGTTCATCGGGACGCTGAGCGACATCATTGGACGTCGCAAGATGCTGATGCTCGCCATGGTCATCTTCACCATCACCCAGGCCGGAGCCGCGATGGCCCCGACCCCGGAGATCTTCGGCCTCTTCCGATTCCTCGGCGGCCTGGGCATGGGAGGCATCATCCCCGTCGCCGCGGCGCTGACCATTGAATACTCGGCTCCCAAGAAGCGCTCGCTGAACTACGGAATCATGTACTCCGGCTACTCGCTGGGCATCGTTGCCGCCGCACTGGTGGCCATGAACCTGCTTCCCGTGCTGGGCTGGCGCTGGGTCGTCGCAGTCGGTGCTCTGCCTATCCTCCTCCTGCCGCTGATCGCCTGGATGCTCCCCGAATCCCTCGAATACCTGGTCTCCAAGGGCAAGATCTCCGAGGCCAAGGCGTTGGCCGCCAAGCTCAACGTGCGCGACTACAAGCCGGTGGCCCCGGCCAGGCCAGGCGCCAAGGCCCCGTGGCGCGAGGTCATGGGCGCAATGTTCTCCGGCAAGTACCTGCGCTCCACGGTCTTCTTCTGGATCTCGCTCTTCTGCGGCATGGTGTTGGTCTACGGGTTGAACACCTGGCTTCCGCAAATCATGCGCAAGGCCGGCTATGACCTGGGCACCTCGCTGACGTTCTTGTTGGTGTTCTCGCTGGCTTCCGCCGCCGGCGGCCTGGCCCTGGGCGCGATGGCCGACAAGTTCGGCCAGAAGCCGATCCTGGTGATCTTCTTCCTGCTCGGCGCCGGCGGCATCCTGCTGCTGATGTTCCCGAACACCATGTTCATCAACCTGTGCTTCGTGGCCTTCGCGGGCATCGGCTCGATCTCCACCTCCCTGGTGCTCACCGGCTACATCGCCGACTACTACCCGGCGGCACAGCGCGGCACGGCCACCGGCTGGGCGTTGTCCTTCGCCCGGCTCGGCGCCATCTCCGGCCCGATCATCGGCGGCTGGATCGCCTCCACCGGCATGAACTTCCAGTTCAACTTCGTCTTCTTCGCCATCGTCGGCGTGGTTGCGGCACTGTCCGTGGCAATGATCCCGCCGCGCATCACCGACACTTCCGCCCCGGCGCGCAGTGCCGAACGCGAGGCGGTTCTCGACTAGACATCGCTGCCAGAGCAGAGGCGCGGTCCCCCTAGGGGGGGCCGCGTCTCTTTTTTGCGTGGCGCACCCGCGCGCGGCTATTGGCGCCCAGAGACCTTGTCCGCCAGCAGCGCGAGCGGCGAGGTGGTTCTCCGGCCGTTCCCTTCCTGCCGGTCCGCACGGTGGTACATCGCGTACATCGCCTGGACCGCGATCCAACGCAGGGGCTCGGGCTCCCAGCGGCGAACGCCGCGATTGACCCACGGCATCGAGGTCGCTTTGGTGTCCCTGCCCAGGACCAGGTCGGCGAGGGTGCGTCCGGCGAGGTTGGTCGCTGCGACCCCGGTGCCCACATATCCCCCGGCGAAGCCGAGTCCGGTGGACGGGTCGTGGTTGACGCTCGCTTTCCAGTCGCGCGGCACGCCCAGCACCCCGGACCAGGCGTGGTCGATCCGCGCGTCGGCGGCAGCGGGAAACATCGAATGCAGGATGCCCGTCAGCGTCTTGATGGTCTTGGGTTGCGTGGCCCCGTCCATGTCGGTGCGCGAGCCGAAGCGGTAGGGCACCCCGCGACCGCCGATTCCAATGCGGCCGTCGCGCGTGCGCTGCAGGTACACGTAGGCGTGGGCGAAATCCTCGAGGGTCTCGCAGCCTTCCCAGCCGATCTCTGCCCACGTTGCCGCATCCAGCGGCTCGGTGACGATCATGGAGGAGTTCATCGGCAGCCAGTCGCGGTGCGCTTGGGCCAGGTTCGCGGTGAAACCCTCGGTGGCCCGCAGCACGTGGTCGGCACGCACGGTCCCGCGTTCGGTCACGGCGGTTGCCGGTTTCCCCCGCCCTCCGGCCCGGATCTCGGTGACCAGCGTGTTTTCATGGATCACCACGCCGAGGCGTTGAACCGCCTGGGCAAGCCCCTGCACCAACCTGGCAGGGTGGATGCGTGCGCAATGCGGGATGTGGATGCCGCCCAGCGCCCCGGCGACGCGGACCCGTGCGTTGGTTTCATCGGCCGACAGCCGCACCGCGTCGTCCTCCGGCCACGTGGCCTGTTCGGCAGCCAGCGCATCGAGCCGGGTCAGCTGCGCGGTGTTGCGGGCCACCAGCAGCTCGCCGCCCTTGACGATGTGCGCCTCGATGCCTTCGGCCGCCGCCACGGAAATGACCTCGTCGACGGTGTCGTTGAGCATCCGTTGGAAGTCGCCCACCAGGGCGCGGCCGTGGCTCTTGACGTACCCGGCACGGCCGCCGGTGATGGTGTTGGCCAGCCACCCGCCGTTGCGCCCGGAGGCACCGAACCCGGCAAAGCGCGCCTCCAGCACGGCAATGCGCAGGGAGGGATCGGCCTTGGCCAGGTAGTAGGCGGTCCACAGCCCGGTGTACCCGGCACCGACGATCGCCACATCGACGTCCAGGTCCCCGGCGAGCGCCGGGCGCGGGGAGGGTAGCCCGTCGGCGGCATACCAAAACGACACGTTTCCGTTGGTGGTCATCTGCTCTCCTGGTTCCTTCCGGCGCACCGGGGCACCGGCGGCGGGGATTGGCGTGGGCTAACTCAGTTCGAGCACCGGGACATCTGCCTCGAAGCCGAAGACCGCGGCATAGAAGCCCAGCGAGGTTTCCAGCGCCGTGGCGATGTTCTCCGCCCGGCGGAATCCGTGCTGCTCGCCCTTGAACAGCACGTAGGCGTGCGGGGTGCCGTTGGCCGCCAGCGCGTCGGCGACCACCTGCGACTGGGCCGGCGGCACCACCTTGTCCTGGTCGCCCTGCAGCAACAGCACCGGGCAGCTGATTTCGTCCACGTGGTTGATCGGCGCGCGTTGGGCATAGAGCTCGGCCGCTTCCGGGTACGGTCCGACCAACGAGTCCATGTAACGCGATTCGAAGTCGTGGGTGTCCTGCACCAGGCCCACCAGGTCCGAGACCCCGTACCGGGAGATCCCGGCGGAGAAGGTCTTGGTGGTGGTCAGCGCGCTGAGCACTGTCCAGCCGCCGGCTGACCCGCCCTCGATGGCCAGGCGCTTGGGATCCGCCATGCCCGCCGCCACCAGGCCCTCGAGCACCGCGACGGTGTCCTGCACGTCGACCACGCCCCATTGGCCGCGCAGGCGCTCGCGGTAGGCCCGCCCGAATCCGGTGGAGCCGCCGTAGTTCACGTCAACCACCCCGATGCCGCGGGAGGTGTAGTAGGCGATGGACAGCGAGAGCTGGGCAAAGGCCTGGGCGGTGGGCCCGCCGTGGACGAAGGCCACATAGGGCGGCAGCTCCCCCTCGGGACCTGCGAGGTTGCCCAACTTCGGCTCATACACATGGGCGTAGACGCGAGATCCGTCGGCAGTGCGGAACTCCATGGCCTCGGCGCCGGGCAGCGCCTCGGGATCGGGCAGGTCCTTGAGCGCCAGCGAGATGTTTTCGATCGCCAGGGTGTCGAGGTCAATGAGCCGCAGTCCGTCCCCCTCCACCAACGAGGTGGCGGTGGCCAGCAAGCGTTGTCCGCTCAGCGCCGAGGGCGAGATGCGGGTGAAGGGAAGGACCAGCTGGCTGAGCTTGCCGCTGGGCACATCCAGCGTGGCCAGTGAGGTGCCGTGGGTCCCGTGGGTAACCAGCAGCGTGTCCGCGTCGATGACCTTGTACCAGGCCTGCCCCACGGCCCACAGGGGGCCGGCGAATTCCTCGGGACGCTCGCACAGGGCCCGCTGGGTTCCGGAGGCCAGGTCGTGCAGGTAGGGGTTCCACCAGCCGCTGCGGTCCGAGACGAAGACCAGTTTGTCGTCGCCGAGCCATTCGGGCTGCAGCACCGATTCCGTGGTGGACCCTGCCAGCACGGTGTCGTTGACGGCGGCCAGGGATTCCAGGTCGGCCACGTGCAGCTCGGTGCCGTCCCACGGCATCTGCGGGTGTTCCCAGGAGATCCAGGTGATCCGGGTTGCCGAGGGGTTCAGCCGCGGAGCGGCCACGAAGCGCGAGGAGGGGGTGACTTCCCCCAGCGCGCCGGGGTCCTCGGCCGCCGATCCGTCCAACGGGATCGAGGCAATGTAGCGGCGAAGTTCGGTGCGGTGGTCCTCGCAGATGGCCAGCACCTGCCCCGGCGTCGGGCCGGGAATGATCTCGGCGAAGCGCAATTGCGGATCCCCGTCCTCCCCGGCGCTGGCGGGGGTCAACGGCACCGGCGTTCCGCCGCCGGCGTCCACCGCATAGAGGCGCTGGTCGGCGAAATTCACGAACACCAGCCGGTGTCCCGCTCCAGCCTCGATGGCGGCCCAGGACGCTCCGCCGTACTCGTTGACGCGGCTGCGGACGCTGAAGGGGGCAGCGAGTAGTTCGCGCGTCGCCCCGGCGGAATCGGAAGGGCGGGCCAACACCGTCAGGCGTCCGTCCTCGGCCGGGCGGGCCTCGAGCCACCAGAGCTCCTGACCCACAAATGCCCCGCCGCCCACCGGGGTGGTGCCGGCGGCGACATGTTCGGCGGTGATGGGCGAGGGCCAGGAGCCATAGGGCAAATGCGTATCCATGAGGCGATCCTAGCCGTCCGGAACTTTCGGATGAACACCCGCCGCCCCGGCCCGGCGATGCGCACATGCTGCAGCCCGGAGCGGGGAGTGCCAATACGGCACACCGGGTGGTTCCTTAAGAAAGTGTTAGGACTGGGCAAATAAGTACGGATGTGCGAGCGATCACCTATACCTTGGTGTGTGACAAGACACTTGCACGGGACTTGGCCCACATGGATCCGCAATGTTGCGCTCATCCACCGTGCCCATCCCCTGCGCCACCGGCGGACAACGTCCGCCGCAGGGTGTCCCACGGGCAGTTTTCCGGCCCGCAAGGACGCGCAGGATCGTGCCGGATGTGCCGGATGTGCCGCCCCGAGGGCTGCATCCCGGGCCCAGACGGCAACCACAAGGATTAGGAATCACAGGCTCATGCCAACAGAAGAAAACCTGCCCCTGTTCAAGGGGGCGCACGCCGACCGCATCGACGATGACGGTGGCAAGCCGGCCAAATGGAAGATCGTCGGGCCCGGCCTGGTCGTCGCGGCCACCGGCGTCGGCGCAGCCGACATGGTCGCCACCCTGGTCGCCGGTTCCCGCTATGGCTACGGCCTGCTCTGGGCCGTGATCGTCGGCGTCATCCTGAAGATCATCCTGGTCGAGGGCGCCGGGCGCTTCACCCTGGCCACCGGAAAGACCATCTTCGAGGGCTGGAAGTCCCTGGGCAAGTGGACCACCTGGTACTTCGGCCCCTACATCATCATCTGGGGCTTCGTCTACGGCGCCACCGCGATGAGCTCCGCGGCCATGCCGCTGGCAGCGCTCTTCCCCGCCGTCGACCTGAAGATCTGGGCGGTCCTGATGGGCCTGGCCGGGTTCGCCATGGTCTGGTTCGGCCGCTACGAGATCTTCGAAAAGATCACCGCGGTGCTGGTGGGCATCATGTTCGTCACCGTCGTCGGCCTGGCAATCATCGCGGTGCCGAACATCCCGGAGATGTTCAAGGGCCTGATCCCCTCGATCCCTTCCGGAGGCCTGGTCTACACCCTGGCGCTGGCCGGCGGCGTGGGCGGCACCATCACCCTGGCCGCCTACGGCTACTGGCTGCGTGAAAAGGGCTGGTACACGCCCAAGTGGATGAAGGTCATGCGGATCGACAACTCCATGGCGTACGTGATCACCGGCATCTTCGTGATCGCCATGCTGATCGTCGGCGCCGAGGTCGTGCGCGCAGCGGGCGTCTCGCTGTCCGCCGGCGACGCCGGCCTGCTGGACCTGACCACCGTGTTGAACGAGAAATACGGAAACGTGGTGGGCACCGGGTTCCTGGTGGGCTTCTGGGCCGCCTCCTTCTCCTCGATCATCGGTGTGTGGAACGGCGTTTCGCTGATGTTCGCCGACTTCTGGGGAAACATGCGCGGCAAGGAATCCGGGCACGCGGACACCCGCGTGGGCGGCAAGTACTTCAAGTTCTACGTCCTGTGGCTCACCTTCCCGCCGATGGTCCTGTTCCTGCTGGACCAGCCGATCGGCCTGATCCTGGCCTACGGCGTGCTCGGCTCGCTGTTCATGCCGTTCCTGGCCGTGACGCTGTTGGGCCTGCTCAACGGCAAGCGGATCCCCAAGGCCTGGGCCAACAAGCTGCACACCAACATCCTGCTGGGCATCACCGCCCTGCTCTTCATTTCCCTCGGTGTCCAGCAGCTCTTCAAGGCAATCTCGCCGCTGGTGGGCGGCTAGGACCCCGCCCCTTCGGGGCCAACGTTCGAATCCCCACGGGGCCGTATCCGCTTTTTGCGGGTGCGGCCCCGTGGTGCGTCGGGGATCGAATGGACACCGCAGGTGCGCACGGAGCAGACTTGGCCACATGGATTTCTATGCGATCTTCCTGCGCGGGGTGAACGTCGGCGGCGTGAAGGTCCTCATGAAGGACCTCGTCGAGTTGCTGCAGGATGCCGGATTTACGCAGGTCCGCACGTTGCTGGCCAGCGGCAACGTGGTGCTGGCCAGCGAGGAGACCGATCCGGCGCGCATCAAGGCAGGCATTGAACAAGCCCTGCGGGAGCAATATGGCCGGGACATCCCGGTGATCGTCCAGGACGTGGAACAGCTTGAGCGAATCGTGACCGGGTTTCCCTTTGAATCGCCCGACGACGGGATCCAACGGCACGAATACCTGGTCCTCACGGGCAGCCAAAAGGATGCTGCCGCTATTCTGGCCAGCGCCCCGGAACCCGCGTCCGCCGAGCGTGTGGCGAGGCTGGGCCACGCCATCTGCTGGGAGGTGCAGCGTGGCGAAAGCCTGAAGACTCCGTTGGCAAAGCACTTTGCCAAGGTCGCCTCCGGGACGCTGGTGACGACCCGGAACATGAACACCATCCGGAAGATCCACCTGGCGATGAAGTCACCGAAACCGTGATCCGTTCCTTCTCCGTGTTGTAATGAATCCTGAGCGCCCGGCCGCAACCGAGCCCCGAAGACAGAGGATGAGAACCGGTGACAATGCCCTTGATGTTCGATCTTCTGGGTGTCTTCTTTTTTGGCGTCTCCGGATCCCTGTTGGCTGCCCGGCGCGGCTTCGACATCGTCGGGTCGTTGCTGCTGGCGGGCCTGACGGGAATCGGCGGCGGCATCGTTCGCGACGTGATCCTGGGCGAGGTCCCCACCGCGTTCGCAAATCCCTACTACTTCGTCCCGCCGACCCTTGCCACCTTGCTGGTCTATTTCGTGGCCCCCGGCGTGCAGCGGCTGAAGCGGCCACTGCTGGTCTTTGACGCCGCGGGCCTGGCGCTGTTCTGCACTTCCGGCACGGTCAAGGCGCTGGAGCTCGGGATGAACCCCTTTGCCGCCGCCCTGCTGGGAGTCACGACCGCAGTGGGCGGCGGCCTGCTGCGTGACGTGGTGGCCAACCAGACCCCGGCGATCTTCGACCCGCGCGACATGTATGCGGTTCCGGCCATGATTGGTGCCGGGCTCATCGCCGCCCTCTGGGTGGCGGGCTTCTCGGGGTGGATGTGGGAGCTTGGCGTGGCGGCCATCGTCTTTACGCTCCGCGTGCTCTCGCTGAAGTTGCGCTGGCACGTCCCCAAGGCAGTCGGACCGTGGCACCGCGAGGCCGAACTCAACTAGGACAAAAGGGTCGGGGCTAGTTGACCTGCTCGAGTTCGCCGAGCCTCTTGGCTTCTCCCTGGCCGTCCTCGATCTTCCGCGGCCCGTTGATCATCATCGCGCCGGTGAGCATCACGACCAGGCAGATCCCCAGCATGGCAAAGGAGGCGCTCCAGCCTCCTGTGGCGTCCTTGACAATGCCAAAGAGCAGCGGCGCAACCGCTGCTCCCGCATAACCCACGCCTTGGCTAAAGCCGGCCAGGACTCCGGATCCGTAGGTGCTGCGCGAACGCAAGTTCATCATCAGCAAGGCAATGGCGAAGGTGCCCTGGCCCAAGCCGGCAAACACCACCCACAGGGCGGTGTGCTCGGTCGGCGAAAGGTACATGCCCAGGTGGCCGGCGATCCAGAAGGCGGTGAAGACCAGCACGGCCACGATCGGGTGGCGCAAACGCGGAACCCACAGCGGAACCAACAGGCTCACCGGCAGGCCCAGGATGGCGAAGAGCGCCAGCATCGATCCGGCGGTTTGGGTATCCAATCCCTGTTCGGAGAGGTACGGCGGCAGCCAGGTGAAGTAGACATAGGTTTGCGCCGAGTTTCCGGCCAGGAAGATGGCCAGGCCCCAGGCGACGGGGGATTTCCACGGGTTGATCCGGACCGGTGGCGCGGGCACCAGGCCGTTGACCAGCGGGGTGTCGGGGCGCGGGAGCTTGCGGTCCCTGACCAGCTGGATGCCCCAGGGCACCAGGACCACGGCCGAGAGCAGCGCCCAGGCGGCGATGGATGCGCGCCAGTTCTCGGTCAGGTTGGCCAGCGGCACGGAAAATTGCGGGGCCATCCAGGTGCCCACGGCCAGCATCGTGACATAGCCCGAGGTCACGATCGCCAGGCGGTCGGGGAAGTATTTCTTCACCAGCGGCGGCAACACCACATTTCCCATGCCGTATCCGGCCAGGGTAATGGCCGAGAGCAGCAGGAAACTGGTCACGTCCCCCACGACGGCGCGCAGCAGCTGGCCGGCCACGGCCAGCAGGACCGCGGCGACCAGCACCTTTTCCAGCCCCCACCACCGGATCAGGCGTGGGGTGAGCAGCCCGAACCCGGCGAAGACGACAGGGGCGAGCATGGCCAGCAGGCCGGTGGAAAAGGAATCAAAGCCCAGTTCCGGTCCGATGCTTCCCAGCAGCGGCGGCACGGAGACAACCGCGGCGCGCAGGGACAGGGCCATCAGGATGATGCCCAGCAGTGCACCGATCCGGCCGGCCATCTTTTGTCGCGGTGGCGTCAGTGACATGGCGGTGTTTTCAGCTGCCGTTCTTGAGTCGTTCGACCTGGTCAAGCAGGTGCTCCAGGTCCTTGGCGAAGGTTCCCTGGGACCAGGGACCAGGCATGGAGGTCTGGTAGTAGAGCCCTTCGCCGATCAACATGATGGTTTCGGCCACGTACTTGTCCTGCACCTCGGCGCGGATCAGGTCGAGCCACCCGGAGTGCACCACGTCCAAGGCCTCGATGGAGTTTTCGTGGCCGGCCTGGGCCAGGCGCAGCACGGCCAGGAAGAAACGGTCCAGGTCGCTGCCGATGACGGTAGAGGTGCGAACGAAGTACCGCGATGCGCCCTCCGGGGAGGAACCCATGCGTTCCAGGTCCTGGGCCTGGGCCTGCATCAGCCCCTCGATGACGCCCTGGGCCAGGGCCTCCTTGGAGGCAAAGTGGTAGAGCAGTCCGCCCTTGGAAACCCCTGCGCGTGCGGCGGTCGCCTCAATGGTCGCCGCACGCTCGCCCTCGTCGCACAGCAACGCGGCGTAGGCGTCGACGATCTTTTCCTTGGCTAATGGCGGTCGAGACATGTAGTGAACCTTATCCCGTTCACGTCGGCATCGTCACATTGTAACTGTACCGTCCGGACGGTACAGTTATGGTTGTCAGCCATCCAATACATTTCCAGGAAAACGATCCCCCATGAGCATCCACCGCGCCACGAGCACTCCCAGGAATCCGGCCATCGGCACCCTCCACCGCCGACGCTGGGCTGCCCTTGTTGTCCTCATGTTCCCGGTCCTGCTGATCTCCGTCGACAACACGGTGCTCAGCTTCGCGGTCCCGGCGCTGTCGGCGGCGCTGTCGCCCAGCGGGAACCAGCTGCTGTGGATCATTGACATCTATCCGCTGGTGCTTGCCGGGCTGCTGGTGCCCATGGGCTCCCTCGGCGACAGGTTCGGCCGCCGCCGGTTGTTGCTGATCGGTTCCACCGGATTCGCCGTGGTCTCGGCCGCCGCGGCGTTTGCCGCCAACGCCGAACAGCTCATTGCCGCCCGTGCCCTGCTGGGCGTCTTCGGCGCCATGCTGATGCCGGCAACGCTCTCGCTGATCCGCAACATCTTCACCGACCCGCTCGAGCGCCGCAAGGCCATCGCCATCTGGGCCGCCGGCTTCTCCGGCGGCGCTGCGCTGGGCCCGATCGTTGGCGGTTTCCTCCTCGAGCAATTTTGGTGGGGTTCCGTCTTCCTGATCGCCGTCCCCATGCTGGTGCCGTTGCTGGTGCTGGCCCCCGCCCTGGTTCCCGAGTCCAAGGACCCGAACCCCGGGGCCATCGACCCGCTGTCCATTGTCCTGGCCATCATGACCCTGCTGCCGATCGTCTACGGCATCAAGGAACTGTCCAACGGGGGCTCGCCGCTGGTCCCTGTCGCGGCAATCGCCGTGGGGCTGGCCGCCGGGGCGACATTCACCCGCCGCCAGCTGCGGCGCGCCAACCCGATGCTGGATGTGCGGCTCTTTGCCAACCCCAGCTTCTCCTCCGCCCTGGCGGTGAACCTGCTGAGCATCTTCGCGCTGGTCGGCTTCATCTACTTCATCTCGCAGCACCTGCAATTGGTCGCCGGCTACACGCCTATGATGGCCGGCGTCCTGATGCTGCCGGGTTTGGCACTGACGGTCGGATTCGGCCTGCTGGCGGTCCGCCTGACCCGGCGCTTCGAAGTCAAGCACGTGATGGTGTGGGGCCTGGGGCTCAACGCACTGGCCTACGGCATCGTAATGCTCACCGGCCAGTCGGGCTCGGTCCCGATGCTCATGGTTGCCTTCGGCGTGCTGGGTGCAGGCGTGGGCCTGAGCGAAACGCTGTCCAACGACATGGCACTTTCCGCGGTGCCGCCGGCACAGGCCGGCGCCGCGTCGGCGATCTCCGAAACCGCCTATGAGGTCGGTTCGGTGCTGGGCACCGCGGTGCTGGGCTCGATCCTCAATGCCGCCTACAGCCGCAACGTCTCGATCCCCGCCCAGCTGGGAGCCGACGACGCCGAGACCGCCCGCCAGACCCTGGGCGGCGCCCACGAGGTTGCCCAGGGCCTAGGCGCCCCGGCCGCCGAGCGGTTGCTGGAATCGGCCGCCGAGGCCTTCGACAAGGGCGTGCTGTACACCTCCGCGATCGCCATGGTGCTGGCCCTGGCCTCCGCCGCGATCCTGGCGTTCGCGCTGCGCCGGGTGCCGGCCGAAACGCGGCCCTAGGCGTTGAGCCGGTAGCCGCGCTTCACCACGGTGGAAACCAGCCGGGCATCGGGCAGCGCGCCGCGCAGGCGGCTCACCGCCATGTCCAGCGCGTGGTCCGAGGACCCGTCAGGCAGCAGTGCCGCCAGGGTGCCGCGGGAGACGACGTTTCCGCCGGCCTCCAGCAGCGCCTTGAAGATCCGCAGCTGGCCGGGCCCTAGTTCCCGGCCCCTCCCGCCCAGGTGGACGGTGTCCCCGCGCAATTGGCAGGTGCCCAGCACGGTGGCGCATTCCAGTGCCCCGCGCCGGCCCAGGTGCTCGACCAGGGTGTGGATCATCGCGCCCATCCGGTGCCGTGCCGGGACCAGCGGCGAGATGCCGGCCTCGAGCAGCGGAGCTGCGGTCACCGGCCCCACTGCCACCGTGCAGATGGTGGACTGCAGGGCTTCCAGCAGCTGTGCGTGGCAGCCGTTGTTCCGTGCCGCCTCCAGCAACGCCACCACCGCGGGGGCACTGGTGAAGGTCAGCGCGTCGAGGGACCCCGAACACAGCGCCCGCAGCAGCACCTCAAGCTTCCCGGCGTCTTCCGGCGGCACCCAGCGGTAGGGACTGATCCTCAGCAGTTCGCGGGTGCCCGCCTCCAGCAGCGTGGCGGCGGCCTCGTCGTCCCCGATCCCGTGGTGCTGCAGCACCACGGCCTTGCCTTCCAGCAGCGGGGCCAGTCCGGCCACCATGGTGGAGGTCAGCTCGTCCCCCGCCCTCGCCTCCGCCTCGAAGCCCAGGGCGCGCACCGCCCCCAGCGCCTTGGGCCCTCGCACATGGATCCGTGCCGCGCGCAGCACCTCGGCCAGCTCGTCGCCAAGCCCCGCGGCCTCGGCCGTCTCAAACCAGCGGCGGAAGCCATAGGCGGTGCTCACCAGCACGTATTCGGGGCGCAGCCGAAGCATCCGGCGGGTGGCGGCCAGCAGCTCGGCGTCCTCTGCCAGCGGTGCCAGGCGCAGCGTCGGGGCGTGCAGTACCTGGGCCCCGCGGCGCTCGAGGGCCTCGATGAGCTCGGCCGAGCGCCGCTGGGAGGTCACCGCGATGCGGAATCCGGCCAGCGCCCCGCCGATCCGCGTCCCGGTGCCCGCCGTTGCCGTGGCGCTCATCGCACGGCCGCCGAGCCCAGGGCGGCCAGTTCGTCGACGCCCGCGCCCAGGGCGGCAACGCCGCCAATGACGATGACCGCGGGGTTGGAGCAGCCCGCGGCCCGCGCCGCCTCGGCCAGAGTGCCCAGGGTGGCCCGGGTGCTGCGCTGGGTGTCGCAGAATCCGCGTTCGATGATGGCGGCGGGGGTGTCGGCGGCCAGCCCGTGGCGCAGCAACCCGGCGGTGTTTTGCTGCAGCGTGGCCACGCCCATGAGCACCACCAGGGTCCCTCCGATGCCCGCAAGGTGCGCCAGCTCGGTGTCGCTGAAGGGGTCGTGGCCCGAGACCACGGTGAAGGCCTTGGACACCCCGCGGGCGGTCACCGGGATCCCCGCGGCACCGGGCACCGAGATCGCGCTGCTGATACCCGGCACCACCTGGACCTTGATCCCAGCGGCCAGCGCTGCGTCGCGTTCCTCGGAGCCGCGACCGAAGACGAAGGGGTCCCCGCCCTTGAGCCGCACCACCGCCCGCCCCGCCCGCGCCTCGGCAATGAGCAGTTCGTTGATGCGGTCCTGGGGCACCTTGTGGTTTCCCGGTGCCTTGCCCACGTCGATGAGCTGCGCCCCGGGGGCCAGCGCTGCCAGGTCGTGGCCCGGTCCCAGCCTGTCGTGGAAGACCACGTCGGCGTTGGCCAGCGCCGCGGCACCGCGAACCGTGAGCAGGTCGCTGCTGCCGGGTCCCCCGCCCAGCAGGGTGATGCCCCCATCGCGCGAGGCCGCCGGTTCGCGGCAGAGCAGGATCGATTCGCCGGCGGCGATCTCCTCCAGCACGTCCCAGCCCGCGGCGCCGTCCTCGACGGCGACCACCAGCCGCAGCGAGCCCAGCATGTCGCGGTGGCCCTCCAGCTCGTGTGGGTGGTGGGCCCGCAGGACCAGCGCACCGGCGGAAACATAGCGTGCCACCACGTGCCGGGCGGCCCAGCGGGCGCCGGCGACCAGCACGAATTGGCCGTGCAATTGCAGTCCGTTGGCGATCATGATTGCTCCTGGGTCGAGGTCGGGGCTCCGATGGAAATGGTCGCGCCCAGGCGCACCGGCTCGGCTGGGCGGTGCTGTCCGCGTTCGGGCACGTAGTGCAGGTCGGGGTCGGTCTGTTCCGGGGCGTTGACGAAGGAGCGGAAGCGGCGCAGCTTCTGGGGGTCCGCGAGCGTGGCCGCCCATTCGTCCTGGTAGTTGCCCACGTGGGTTTCCATGGCCGCCTCAAGCTCGGCACCCAGTCCCAGCGAGTCCTCGACGACCACGCGCTGGACCGCCTCGATGCCGCCGTCCAGGTCCTCCATCCAGCGCGCGGTGCGCTGGAGCTTGTCGGCGGTGCGGATGTAGTACATCAGGTACCTGTCGATGTAGCGGATCAGCGTCTTGTCGTCGATGCCCCCTGCCAGCAACTGGCCGTGGGCAGGGTTCGCCCCGCCGTTGCCGCCCACGTAGAGGTTCCAGCCCTCGGCGGTGGCGATGACGCCCACGTCCTTGGCGCGGGCCTCGGCGCATTCGCGCGCGCAGCCCGAGACGCCCATCTTGAACTTGTGCGGGGCGCGCAGCCCGCGGTAGCGCAGTTCCAGCTCGATGCCCATGGCCACCGAGTCCAGCATCCCGTAGCGGCACCAGGAGGAACCGACACAGGTCTTCACGTTGCGCAGCGACTTGCCGTAGGCCTGCCCGGACTCGAATCCGGCGTCCACCAGTTCCTTCCAGATCTCCGGCAGCTGTTCCAGCCGGGCGCCGAACATGTCGATGCGCAGCCCGCCGGTGAGCTTGGTGTAGAGGTTGTACTTCTGCGCGACCGCGGCGATCACGCCGAGCTTTTCCGGGGTGATCTCCCCGCCCGGGATGCGCGGGACCACCGAGTACGTGCCGTCCTTCTGCATGTTGGCCATGACGCGGTCGTTGGTGTCCTGGGCTCCGGCCAGGCCGGCCTCCATCGGGTGGCCCGAGGTCTGGGACGCGAGCACCGAGGCGATGACCGGCTTGCAGATGTCGCATCCGGTCCCGGTGCCGAAGCGTTCCATGATCTGCGGGTAGCTGTGCAGCCCGGCCAGCCGGACGGCCTCGAAGAGCTCGGAGCGGGAGAGCTCGAAGTGCTCGCACATGGCGGTGGAGACGACGACGCCGTTCTTGGTCATCTCCGATTCCATGAGCTTCTT
This sequence comes from Paeniglutamicibacter sp. ORCA_105, assembly GCF_045798545.1. NCBI lineage: Bacteria > Bacillati > Actinomycetota > Actinomycetes > Micrococcales > Micrococcaceae > Paeniglutamicibacter > Paeniglutamicibacter sp. ORCA_105. The sequence goes on from NZ_JBIXLM010000032.1 coordinate 44,763, forward strand.
GAGCATCGGCACGCAGGAACCGCACTGGGTTCCTGCGCGGGTGCAGGTCTTCAGAGTCGCCAGGTCGTTGACAGGTTCGCTGCCCGTACAGGACCCGCAGCCGCCGACCGCGTCCTTGATGGATCCGACGCTCACGCCGTTGCAGGAACAGAGCACCGCGTCGTCGGGCAACTCGCCGTCGGGCACCTCGCCGCCCAGTGCGCTGAGGTAGGCGCCGGCCTCCGCGGGAAGCTCGCGGCCCAGCAGCGGGCGCAGCGACTGGTAAGGGCTCGCGTCGCCCACGAAGATCCCGCCGAGCAGGACCTTGGCGTCGGAGGAGACGACGATCTTTTGGTACAGGCCACGGGCCGCGTCGGCGTAGACGACCTCCAGCGCGCCCTCGGTGCGGGCGAACCCGTCGCCGAAGCTTGCCACGTCAACCCCGGAAAGCTTGAGCTTGGTGGCGGTGTCGAAGCCGGTGAAGGCCGCTTCACCGCCCTGCAGGTGCGCCGCGAGCACCTCGGCCATGGAATTGGCCGGGGCCACCAGGCCCACGCACATGCCCTCGAAGTTCGCGACCTCTCCGATGGCCCACACGTTGGGCACCGCAGTGGCACAGTGCCCATCGATCTCGACGCCGCCGCGGGGTCCGATGCCGAAGACCGGGCCCGCCAGCCCATCGGCCTCCAGCGCGGCGTTGTGGTTGCGGGCCAGTTCGTCGCGCGGGCGCACACCGATGGAAACGATGACCATGTCGGCGGCAATGTGGTTGCCGTCGGCCATCAGCACCCCGGTGACCCTCTTCGTGCCCTCGACCTCCTCGAGGGTGACTTCCTGGGGGAAGACCCCGCCGTGGACGGTGAATCCGGTCTGGGCGATCAGCCTGCCCATGGCCTGGCCGGCGCCCTCGTCGAGCTGGGTGCCCATGAGCCACTTGCCGCCGTCGATGACCACTGCCTGCGCGCCAAGGGACTGGGCTCCTGCCGCTGCCTCGAGCCCCAGCAACCCGCCACCGATGGTCGCAACGACCGGCTGGCGGCCCAACCCGGCGGCCAGCACCTCGATGCCGGCGGCAATGGCCCGGACATCCTCGAGGGTGCGGTAGACGTGGGTGTGTTCATTCCCCGGGATCGGCAGCGTTGCTGCGTTCGAGCCGGTGGCCAGCACCAGCTCGTCGTATCCGAAGCTGCGTCCGTCGGCGGTGTGGACAAGGTTCTTGTCCGCGTCCAGCCGGTTCACGGCAGCGGAGGTCTCCAGGACCACGTTTTCGCGCTGCCAGAGCGCGGCGTCCCCCAGCGTGAGGTCGACAGAGGAATCGGTGAGGGCCTTGGTGAGGGCAACCCTGTCATAGGGAAGGTGTGCTTCCTCGGTGAGTACCGTGATCTTGAGGTTGCTCGGTTCGCGGGCCGCCATCGCCTCGGTGAAACGGTGGGCGGCGGGGCCGCCGCCAATCACGACAATGCGGCGGGATCCATTGGCTGTACTCATGTCTTGTTACTCGACTTTCACTCTTGCACGCTGGCTCGTCGGTGGTCACTTTCCACCCTAGGAGACCGGTTTTGCCCCGCAATTTCCTCCATGTTTCGGGCAGGACAACTCTGCGTCCCAGACAAAACGCAAACCGTGAGGTATTCGAAACACGCCCGTAACGACAGCGGCGGCATCTCCTTGCCAACATCCGCAAAACGGGGGGACCGGGGCTTCGCGTCCGGCCGACCATGCGCGGCATCACCGGCCGGACGCGGTCCCGTGAGCCGGGGTTTACCGGCACGCAACGTGCCATCGCACCTTGCGTAACAAGGCCCTTCTAGGCTCGGTGCATCCAAGAAGAAACCACGAGAGGACCGAAGCGATGAGTGCAACGCTCGAAGAAAGCATGCTCGAGACCGTTCATGGGATGGTTGCCGTATGCCGGATGGCAGACCTCGAGCCCGGCTGGGGCGAGGCCGCGTGGCTTGAAGGCACCCAGGTGGCCGTGTACCGCACGGAAGGCGGCGAGTTCTTCGCCGCTTCGCACCACTGCCCCGGCACCGGTGCCAAGGTCATGGCCAGAGGCATCCTGGGCGACAAGGCCATTGCCGGCAACCGTGTTCCCACGATTGCCTGCCCGTTGCACAAGGAGGTGTACCGCCTGGACACCGGCGACTGCCTCAGCGGGGCGGCACCGGCGTTGCCGATCCACCCGGTGCACCTGCACCAGGGCATGCTGTGGCTGGAGAAGACTCCATGAGCACCACGACCTTGACGCGCACCGTCCACCCGAGCGCCGGAACCGTTGAACACCCGGCCTGGATGGGCTGGATGGAAACCATTCCTTCCCCCGATCTGGTGGCGGTCTCCCACGGCACCGATGATCCAGCCGGACGGACGGCCGTCCGGGCGCTGGTGGATGTGGTGGATCTCGCACTGGCCGAAACGGCCGTACACGGAGCGTTCGTCGATGTGCAGGATCCGCGGGTTGATCCGTACCTGCGCTCAGGTGCCCTTGCCCCGGGGCAGAAGGCGGCGCTCGTCCCGCTGCTGCTATCGGCCGGTACCCACGCCTCGGGCGATCTTGCCGCCGCCGCGGGCGGACGCCCGGGAACCAAGGTGGCTGCCCCTCTTGGCCCCGATGCGTCCCTGGCCGCAGTGCTGCATCGCCGACTGGTGGAGGCCGGCTGGATCCGTGGCGAGGCAGTGGTCCTTGCCTGCGCAGGGTCCACGGATCCGCGTGGGATTGCCGATTGCCAGACCATGGCCCAGCTGCTGGCCGGCCGGTTGCAGGTGCCCGTGACCCCCGCCTTCATCTCGGCAGCCGAGCCGCGCCTGCCCGATGTCCTGGACGCTGCCCGCACCCTCAACCCCGCCCGACGCACGGTGGTTTCCAGCTATCTGCTGGCACCCGGATACTTCGCTGACATAGTGGCAGGCTGCCGCCCGGATGTGCTTGGTGCCCCGTTGCTGGACCCCAGCCAGACGCCGCCGCGGGAACTTGTTGACATCGTCATCGAGCGTTACCGGCGGTGCGTGGACAGGTAAACGGTAGGGGTCATTTGGGAAAACAATCACCCAAACAGACCCCCGTGCTAGCAACTGGCCGCCAAGTAGCGTACCGTAGAGCTTGTAGTTCTAGTTTTTCTCGCAGTAATTTCAGTGCAAACACCCCGTTGCCGGGGCGAGTACCTTTCTGAACCGCGTTGAATCACGTAGCTGCAAGTGGATTCCACAGTGGAATTGACTCCCCTACGTCCCATTTCAGGACAGTCTCGAAAGGACACACCCATCATGGCAACAGGTACCGTTAAGTGGTTCAACGCCGAAAAGGGCTTCGGCTTCATCGCTCCGGACGACAACTCGGATGATGTTTTCGCACACTACTCCGCCATCCAGTCGAACGGCTTCCGTTCGCTCGAAGAGGGCCAGCGCGTTGAGTTTGAAGTTACTCAGGGCCAGAAGGGCCTTCAGGCCACCGATATCCGCGCTGTCTAAGCTTCGGATCATCGACTTCGGCATTTAGCTGATTAGTAGTGGGGGGG
>NZ_JBIXLM010000033.1:0-48233 GCF_045798545.1 Paeniglutamicibacter sp. ORCA_105
CCCGACCATTTGCTTAATTTCCGCTGACGGTGATGATCTGGCGCAGCTTTTGCTGCACACTCGCCAATCACGCGGCGCCTTCCACGATCCGCACAGTGGGCATGCCGGCTCCGGGAGATTCGTCAATGACGGTATTGATGTCGCGACAATCGGCCCACTACTTCGCTTCACGCCACTGCTCGCGGCTGGAGACCCTGCGCGGTGCCGAACGCGAGCATTTGCGTCCGGCGCCGTGTGGTGGGGATTCCAAGGTCCGGGACGCTCTCGTTGCCCGCGATGACCTACGAAGCGGTGCCCGGTGGCCAAGCGGCCCCTAGAATTCAGGCCGGTAAACGGGATCCCCGTTAAAGCAAACAGCCCCTGTTCCCATTCGGGAACAAAGGCTGTTTCTTTGTGGCGGGGACAGGATTTGAACCTGTGACCTCCGGGTTATGAGCCCGGCGAGCTACCGAACTGCTCCACCCCGCGTCGGTAGATACAACAATAACAGTGGATGACCCAGCCACCTAATCGAGCGGTCGATTAGGTGAATTTACCCAGAATTGCGGTATATTCAGGCCATCGACGGTCACGTTCAGCCATTTTCATTGCCAAAAGACCGGCAAACACAGAATATTGCACAGTGAACTCGGTCACCTTCGCCGAGGATCGGGTGCTTCCGGCAGTCTACCTCTGGGGCAGATCCGCACCGGTGTTGCCGATCCCCGCCCGTCCGGCGACTTGGGGCTGTTGCATCCGCACGGGAGGCCCCTCCCCCGGTGCACTAACGCCGGTGGCCCCGTACCCGTCATTTGACGTGTACGGGGCCACCGGGCTCCAATCGCTGGGCTTAGATGCCGGCGTAGGAGTGCAGGCCGTTGAAGTAAATGTTCACGATGGTGAAGTTGAAGACGATGCAGAGGTAGCCAATGATGCTCAGCCAGGCCGAGCGGGCACCTGTCCAACCGCCCGTTGCCCGGGCGTGCAGGTAGCCTGCGTAGACAACCCAGATGACGAAGCTCCAGACTTCCTTGGTGTCCCAGCCCCAGTAACGGCCCCATGCTGCCTCGGCCCAGATCGCTCCGGCCATGACTGTGAAGGTCCACATCACGAAGGCAACCGCATTGATGCGGTAGGCAAAGTTCTCCAGAGGTGCTGCACCGGGGACCAACCGCATGAACGGCATCTTGTCCTTCTTGCCTGCGGCAAGTGCATCCATCCGCGCATGTTGAACGAGTTGGAGCACGTTCATGGCGAAGGTGATGGTGAACAGGGCCGAGGCAAGTACCGCGATGGAGACGTGAATGATCAGCCAGTAGCTCTGCAGAGCGGGCACCAAGTGCGCCACGGGAGTCGGGAAGCCCATGGTGGCGCCGCACAGCATCACGGTGACCAGGCCGATGACGAAGGTACCCATGAAGCGAAGGTCCTTTTTCAGCAACACGATCGAAAACACGAGGGCCACCAGGAAGGAACCTGTGGAGAGGAACTCGTACATGTTGCCCCAGGGCACGCGACCGGCCGCAATGCCACGGGCAACCACGGCGAAGCCCTGCAACAGCACGCCCAGCCAAGTCAGGGAAACCGCAACCTTCGCTGCCATGCGCTTTGCGGAGGTCACGGTGTAGTCCATGGATTCATTGACCAACGCGTTCGACGATCCGTCGGCCGGAGGGGCATCCCCGACACCGGCCGCAACCAGGATCTTCTGTTCCGATGCGAGGGTTGCTGCATCGATCTCCCGGATCAACTTGCTGGACTTGGCAAGGTCCCATGCGAAGGCGATAAAAGCCGAGGCGTAGACAATTGCCGCCAGCAACATGAACAGGTCGCTGTACTGTCCCAGGGCCACGTTGATCGTGGGCATGTCGTTTTCCATAGGGTCTCCTAGACTCCGGCTCGCTCATTGGCGGGCCACTGCTGCTCAAGAAGCTTACGCAGCTCCTTGGCTTCGGATTCAAGTCGGTGGTCTTCACCACGGGCCAGCAATCCGTATTCGATTATCCGCTCTTCGCGGCCCGAGCCGTCAACGGATTTCTTGATTTTCACCCAGGCACGGCGGCGCGGGGTAAAGAGCGAGATGGCCAATCCCAACAAGGCAAGCGCAGCAAAGATTGCCACCGGGCGCTTGCTGGGGTCGTAGGCGATATCCACGCCAATGAAACGCTTGAGCCCGTCAAAGGAAATGCTGCCCTTTCCATCGGGCAATTCGTACGTCTGCCCGGCACCCAACACAATGCCGCCTGCATCAAGGTTTCTACTGTTGAGTTCGGTGAGCTCGTCGGTTTCAAGCACGTACACATTCTGTGGCGTACCGTCATCCAGTCCCAGGTTCCCGTAGTAGGAGTTCAGCTGCAGCTGCGGGTTGATCGCGTTCGGGTCGCCGGATATTGCGAACCCTGTCTCATCGGTCATGGCCGTGGGCAGAAGGAATCCCTGGAATCCAAGTTGCTCGGGATTCGCGTCGGGGACCTTGACGACCATCAACGAGGTGTACATGCCATCCTGGGGCACCGAGACCACGGGACCGCTGAAGGAGATGTCTCCGTTGCCGTCACGTACTGTAACGATGGGGGCGTAGCCGTTGCCAACCAGGTACATGTCAGCGCCGTCGATGCGCAACGGATGGTTCACCCGAAGTTTTTCCTTCTCGGGTTCGGCATCCGGACTGCGCCGGGTCTCGACCTCGGCCGTGAAGTCGATTGGCTGGCCGAAGTGCGTCGTGGATTCGCGGTCAAAGGTGATATTGAACTTGTCGAGCTTCACCGAGTATGGATCCAGGGAGTCTTCCTGGAACCAGGTTCCGGGCTTGAAGGAATCGTAGGACACCAAGGAGTTCACGAAGGTCTCCCCCTCGACAAGTACCCGCTGTCCGTTGTACCCGAAGGCGCCACCGACTCCAACCGAGGCCAATAGGCCAACGAGGGAGATGTGAAAGAGCAGGTTGCCGATTTCACGACTGTATCCACGTTCCGCACCTACTGAGGGGCTGGCACCCTCTGGCCTGGCTTCGGAGCGGTAACCACGCTTCTTGAGAAGCCCGGTGACATCCCGTACGACTTGTTCGTCACTGATTCCCGACTCGTCAGCCGTCTGGATCGCAATGGTGCCGTTCTGGGGTAGCCGGTTAAGTCGCGACGGGGTTCTGGGTGGCGGTGTGCGAAGCGCCTGCGCGTGCTTTTTTACGCGCGGCAGGATGCACCCGACCAGGGAGATGAACAGCAATAGGTAGATCGCCGAGAACCACACCGAAGAATAGACATCGAAGAGCTGGAAACGGTCGAGCCATTCCCCGGTCGTCGGCTTATTGGTCAGGTAGGTTGTCACCTGCTCCGGGTTGATGGAGCGCTGGGGGAAAAGCGACCCGGGTACTGCTGCCACGGCCAAAAGCAGAAGCAGGAAGAGCGCCGTGCGCATGCTGGTGAGCTGGGTCCAGCCCCATCGGAGCATGCCCTTGAAACCGAGGGCCGGGACCGCTACGTCTTTTTTAGAATCTTTTTTTGCCATTAGATGGGCAACCTGACCTCATTGGTGAACCAATCCTGCAATTGCGTAACCCAGGAACCCCATAGGCCGGTGGCCATTAAGATTCCCAGAAGTATCAACATGCCGCCGCCGAAGCGCATGATCGCCAGCTGGTGCCGACGGAAGAACTTCATGGCCCCCATGCCACGCCGAAGCGCCATGGCGATGAAGAGAAACGGGAGCCCCAGACCCATGCAGTAGAAGAAAGTCAACAAGGCACCCTTGGCGGGGTTTGGGTCGATTCCTGTGCTCATGGCCAGAACCGCAGCCAACGTAGGGCCGATACATGGGGCCCATCCCAGGCCGAAAGTGACTCCCAGAACGGGAGCACCCCAAAGGCCGGCAGGCGGTTTCCGATGGATCTTCGCATCGCGTTGCATGAAGGAAAAGCCACCCATGAAAACGACGCCCATGAGAATCACGACCGCGCCCAAGACCTGGATGATCCAGGCACCCTCGAATTGCATCCACGCAGCGATTTGCGAAAAGACCACGCCCGCCAGGACAAAGACGGCAGTGAAGCCCAGGATGAACAGACCGATGCCTGTGACCATGCGGCCGCGCTTTTGATCTGCGAGGTCGGCACCGGACAGGCCAGTGACGTACCCCAAATAGCCGGGAACCAAAGGCAACACGCAAGGCGACAGAAAGGAGACCAGTCCTGCAAGGATGGCAACGGGAACCGCGAGAATCAGTGAACCATCCTGGATGATCTCGGCAAATTGGTTGCCTTGGGCCGGTAGCGTCAAGGCGCCGGCCAGCACGGAGTCGATCACAACGACTCGGTGAGGGCCGTGGTGATCAGGGCCTTGAGTGTGGGTTTGTCGGCAACGCCAAGAATGCGGGCGGAAACGCGCCCCTGCTTGTCCAGGACCAACGTGGTCGGTACGGCCTTAAGCGGAACGTATTTGGTCATGGCGAGTTGGATCGTCCCCTGAGTGTCCTGCACGGAGGGGTATTTGATTCCGAAGGTGCGCTCAAAGGCTTCTGCCGCTTCCTTCTCATCCCGCACGTTGATGCCGATGAATTCCGCTTTGCCCTTGAACTCCTCATTGAGTTCGACCATGTGCGGGGCTTCGATCCGGCATGGAGCACAAGCCGCATACCAAAAATTCAAGACAGTCGCCTGCCCGGCCCAGGTGGCCGAATCGATAGTGCTTCCGTCGTAGGCCACCGCGTTGATCTCCACGGGTTCGGTGCGTGAAGCTGGACCGTATTCCTCCACAGAACCGTCACCGGCAATGTAATTTTTGTTGTTGCCTTCCCTTGCCTGCTTGGCCAGGGGATCTTCGTCCCCCACACACGCCGCCAGCGGCAGCACGGCGGCACCAAGCAGTGCTGCGCGCAAGAATGTACGTCGTCCCAAGCGCTGTGCTCGGGACGAGATGGGATCGATCATGATCTCAAGCTCCAGGGATGTTCGCAGCGTTCACCAGAAGGTCCACGCTAGGTTCTGCATATCGGACTGCGACCAGACTTTCACCATCAAAGTCCAGGCTAGTCACGGAGGTGAGAGTGCACTCGCGTTTCCGCGGGTCGTGCCACAGGGCTTTGCCCTCGGCGGAGCGGCGTGTCACCCAGATGGGCAGCTGATGGCTGACCAAAATGGCTTCCGCCCCCCGTCCGCCAAGTTCCACCGCGCGATCACGGTGTTCAACAATGGCGGTCATCATTCGTTCCACCTGGTCCCGGTAGGGTTCCCCCCAGGATGGACGAAATGGATTGACGACATAGGACCAATACTTTGGTTCCCTCAGTCGATTCTTGATCTGGGAAAGTCCTTGGAAGCGGTTCTCCGCTTCCATAATGCGATCATCTGTCATGATTTCCAGGCCCAAGGCCTGCGACGTCGGCTTTGCCGTTTCCAGAGCCCGAACGAGCGGAGACGACACCAAGTGGGTGATATTGGCACCCGCGTTCCGTTGCCCCGTGAAGTATTCCGCGGCGCGCTCGGCCATTTGGTTGCCTAGATCGGAAAGGTGAAATTCCGGTAGTCGACCGTAGAGGACCCTGTCCGGGTTATACACTTCGCCGTGACGCAGCAGGTGAACGGTGGCAGTCGACATGTTTTAAGTGTCTCAAAACTTTGTACCGTTACCTAAACCGGACACTTGATTTTGCCCACGCACCAGGCTCATGGCGAGCGCCGAAAGCTCAATTGCTCAACCGGAAACGACATCCCGTCCTCATGGGCGGCAGGCGATTCCTGGCCCGAGGAAGGACTTCGGCGAGTGTCCCGATCCAATCGGAAAACCATCCTTTCGGAGGGGTGAAAAGCAATCTTCAACCGATATCGTGAGGGTAAGCCGTAGTTCGTCAAACCAAAGGAGCAGGCCATGTCCACCCCTGAGAATGATCCCGTGAACCCAGAGAAGCCATCGCAGGAACCAGCACCCCCGCAGTACGGACAGCGTGCACCGCAGGATCCGAATGCCGCCGGACAACCTCCCTACGGCCAACCTCCACAGAACGGGACTCCGCCAACTAATCCGTACGGCCAGAACCCCAACCCGTACGGCCAGCCCGCCCCCGCAAACAACCCATACGGTCAGCAGCCGCCGCAGGCGCCCTACGGCCAGCAGCCATACGGCGGATTCCCTGTTCCGCCGCAAGGCAACTTTGCTCCGCCCCAGATGCCGACCCACCGACCCAAGGAACTGGACACCTCATTCTGGGCAATCATTGCGGCAGGCGTCGCGTTCCTGCTGAGCTCGGTGTTTGGTTTGAGCACCACCGCGATCATGGAGCAGCTTCGGGCAGTCCCCGAATTGGAGGAACAGCTTTCGGCTGCTGGCATGAACGTCGCCGACGCAATTCCCATGATCCAGACCACCGCGATCGTGTTCGCCGTGATCGGCTTGCTGATTTACGTCCTGATCGCGTTCATGATCCGCAAGGGAAGCGGCGTTGCACGCATCTTCGCGACGATTCTGGCTGTCCTGTCGTTGTTCAGCATTGCCGGCGGGGTCCTGACGGCCCTTTCCGTCGTCCTGGGAGTGGTTGGCGTCGTGTTTGCTTGGTTGCGTCCCTCCAGCCAGTACATTGCCGCTCGTCGAGCAGCACGTAAAGCCGGATACCGCTAAGCATCAAAATCTAAGAAGTGGTCCCTGGGATTCAGCCGTTGCCGGTTGAATCCCACGGACCACTTGAGTTTAAGACCGGTTCCCGTGGGCGATTTCTAGGAATCGAGGTTCTGCGCGTGGTAGGCAAGGATTTGCAGTTCGGTGGCCAAATCAACCTTCCGCAGCACGACCCCTGCCGGGACTTGCAACACCACGGGTGCGAAGCTCAATATGCTTCGAACACCACATTGAACCAGCATGTCGCACAAATCTTGCGCCGCTGCCCCCGGCACGGATAGGACGGCAATGTTGGCATTCGTGGCCGCAACGATTTCGTCCAAGTCGGAAATGTCTTGGACCTGCAGGTCCCCCACCGTCGTGCCAACCACATCTGGCGATGAATCCAGTAGCGCGACAACTTCAAATCCCCGGCTTCGGAATCCGCCGTATCCGGAAAGTGCGCGACCCAGGTTACCGGCACCGATGATCGCCACGCGCCATTGCCTCAAAAGCCCCATGGCCTTGGAGATCTGTTCGACCAGGTCGGTCACCGCGTATCCCACCCCACGGGTTCCATAGGACCCAAGCAAGGACAGGTCCTTGCGAAGGATCGCAGGGTTGACCCCTGCCTCGGTGGCCAGCACACCGGACGAAGTTCGCGCTTCACCGCGCGTCTGCATGGCACCGAGCGCACGCAGGTACTGGGTCAATCGCGCCAGGGTCGCTTCAGGGAGAATCCTGCCCAGTGAACCCGTGGGTGTTTGTTCCACCGATGCGCCGGGATCCAGGTCGTGATCAATCGGATTTTCGGCAGCAGGGAGCTTCGCTTCGTTGCTTGCTGGTTGGTGTTCGGTGGGCATTCTGCTCTGACTCGATTCCTTGGATACCTTCATGTCTTTCCAACCAGTTCTGCCCATGCCACCGCACCACCCTTGGTGTCGCGGACAGGCGGCGGCTTCGTTGCCCCTAGCTGCTCAACAATGCTTCAAGGCGCTGGGCATCAATCACCCAAAAATCCCGTACCCGTCCGTCTATCAACAGCACGGGGACTTCTTCCGAATGTCGCGCCAAGAGTTCCGGGTCCTGATCGATGTCAACGCTTTGCCAGGTGTAATTCAACCTGCTGGTGACCTCGTCGAGTGTTTCGGCCGCGGCCTTGCAAAGGTGGCATCCGGAACGAACCAACAAAGTAATTTCCCGCGGGGTCTGCACACTGCTCATGACTCAACGCTACAGCTCCGGCGAAAAAAGACTGCAATAGACTGGATGGATGCCCTCCAACCTTTCCCCCGTGACATTTGCTGGGCTCGAGTCGGCGCCATCGGGCACGTCTGCGGCCTTCTTCGATGTAGACAACACCATGATGCGCGGTGCTTCACTCTTTGCAGTGGCCCGAAAAATGTATCAACGACGGGCATTTACGCTGCGTGAGGTGGCGTGGTTTGCCGTTCGACAGTTGCGGTTCGTCGCCCGGGGAGAGAACCTTGGTGACATCCAGGCCATCCGTGACCGTGCGCTATTGCTGTCCGCAGGCTTCTCCGTGGCCGACATGGTTGCGCTCGGGGATGAAATTTATGACGAATTCATTGAGTCGAAAATCTGGCCAGGAACCCGCGCGATCGCCGAACAGCACCTTCACGCCGGGCGGCGGGTGTGGCTAGTCACCGCCACGCCGCTGGAGGTTGCCGCAGTTATGTCAAGGCGGCTCGGGCTCAGTGGAGCGCTCGGGACGACCGTGGAGCATATCGAAGGCCTCTACACCGGCCAACTTGTCGGCGAAATCCTCCACGGAGCGGCGAAGGCCGGAGCTGTCCGGATCCTGGCCCGGGACCAAGGGCTGGATCTTGCCGAATGCTGGGGATACAGCGATTCCCACAACGACATTCCGATGCTTGAGGCGGTGGGCCATCCCGTGGCGATTAATCCCGACCGCAGACTGCGACGCCACGCCAAGGACCGCAACTGGCCGGTCTACGACTTCCGAACCGGGCGCAGGGCGGCTGCCTTCGGCCTGAAGGCAGCCGGCGTCTCGGGCGTCCTCTGGGGCCTGTGGCGCAGCGTCGATGCATTGCGCCGCCGTCCCTGACTCTGGGCAACGTCCCGTACGCCCGTCGCAACATGCAAAAAGGTGCGTTCCCCTATTACGGGAAACGCACCTTTTTACATACTCAATTCCGGGCAAGCCCGGAACCGGTATTTACTTCTTATTACGACGCTGGTGGCGGGTCTTACGAAGCAATTTACGGTGCTTCTTCTTGGCCATACGCTTGCGGCGCTTCTTAATAACAGAGCCCATAATGGTTCCTCACAAACTGATTCGATTGCCGACTACTATTTCTTCGGCACCAAAGCACCAGAATAGCCAACTGGACGTTAAACGTTCCTTAACAGATTACCTGCTTCTAGAGCAGATTCTGACCACTCGTGAAAATCGGCGGCGTTAGCCGGTGTTGAAGTCGCGCCCGAACCCGGCAGCCCGCAAGTACTCCTGTACGGCGTTTTCGGGTACACGGTAGGAGCGGCCGAACCTCACGGCCGGCAATTCGCCGGAATGGACGAGTCGGTAAACCGTCATCTTTGACACACGCATCACGTCGGCGACCTCGGCGACCGTCATGAAACGCGCGCTGGCAAAGTTTTGCGATTCGACCATTCCCTGTTTCTCCTGACAATTCACATAGCAATCGTGCCGTGGCGCGGACCGAGGAACGTACCCTGTCCGCACCAACACCTCAAGATACCCTATGCCCTTGTGATTCATTTTAGTGGCTCGTGGGGCCAATGTGAACGAAAGTCGGCATCGTGGACTGCCATATCCCGCCGCCGACACACGATTGGGGAGGCTTAGCGCGCGGTCCGTACCGCTTCGGCCAAGGTCGCAAGCATTTCAGCACTTGTGTCCCAGTCCATGCACGCGTCGGTGACGGACTGCCCGTAGGTCAACCCCGCCAGGACGTCGGAGCCTTGCGCGACCGCATCAGGGTCATGTTTCTGCGCACCGGCCACCAAGAAACTTTCAGCCATGATTCCGGCAATCATTTGGTCCCCGTCCGCTATGCGGGCAGCCAGCTCGGCGATGACCTCCCGCTGGCGCACGTGGGACTTGCCCGAGTTCGCATGTGAGGCATCGACGATCACCCGCGGGTTCATGCCGGCGTTGCCCATGGCTGCCGATGCTGCACCAACAGGCGCGGCGGCGAAGTTCGGTCCGTCGGCGCCGCCACGCAGGATCAAGTGGGCGTCGTCGTTTCCTGCGGTCTTGACCACTGCCGTACGACCATCCTCGCTAATGCCCAGGAAGGACTGTGGTGCGGAAGCCGCCTGGCAGGCATCGATCGCGACCTGCACCGAGCCGTCGGTCCCGTTTTTGAATCCAACGGGCATGGACAGCCCGGATACCAACTGCCGGTGCGTCTGGCTTTCGGTGGTGCGCGCCCCGATGGCGCCCCAGCTGACCACGTCCGAAAGGTACTGGGCACTGAGCGGCTCGAGGAATTCGGTGGCCAGCGGCAGGCCCATGTTGCTGGCCGCCAACATGAATTCGCGTGCGGCTCGCAGCCCGGCGGCCATGTCATGGCTGCCGTCCAGGTGCGGGTCGTTGACCAGGCCCTTCCAGCCCACGGTGGTGCGTGGCTTCTCGAAGTAGCTGCGCATGACCACGAGCAGTTCGCCCTCGTGCTGCTTCGCGGCCGCGGCGAGCCTGGTGGCGTATTCCAGCCCGGCCGCAGGGTCGTGGATAGAGCAAGGGCCGACGATGACCAACAGACGCCCGTCAAGCCCGGAGAGCACGGCACGGACTTCCTGGCGGGCCCGCATGATCCGGTAACCCTGGGCATCGCCCACTGGCAATTCGGCAATCAGTTCCGCGGGGGTGGGCAGCTCGGTGATTGCCAGCACCCGTTCATTGGTGTTGACGCGGGCCTGTGTCTCGGCGGCGATGGCGGTGCTCATGGTTTGGGGCCTTTCGGTTTCGGCCCCGCGCCGTGCAGTGGGGGCCTCATGGTTTCAATGCGGCCCCGGCGATCACGCTGCGTATTCCTCCAGGGCCGCTATCTTGGAAATAGCGAAGGGCCGGCAAGCATAGCTTGCGGCCCTTGTCGGCTCTGAAGGTGGGTATGCGAAATTATCGCGTCTTAGGCCCCTCCAGAGCCGACACAAAATACGCATACCAACGATTAGTCATGGTTGAGAATCTACAGCCGCGCCACGCGAATCACAAATGGGTTTCCATTCCCGGGCGACACAGTACGTCATGAAGCACGGCAAAGGGCGGGCCGGGCCAGGCGGGTCCATTGCTGTTCCCGTCTGTCCCTGCCCGCCCTCCTGAGGCGGAATTCGGCTGGAGGCCTGTCTGCCTAGATGAGGCCCTGGGCCAGCATGGCGTCGGCAACCTTCACGAAGCCGGCGATGTTGGCACCGGCCACGTAGTTGCCCGGCACACCGTATTCGTCGGCGGTGGAAGCGCAACGGTCGTGGATGCCGACCATGATCTCGGTCAGGCGCTCCTCGGTGTGGGCGAAGGTCCACGAGTCACGGCTGGCGTTCTGCTGCATTTCCAGCGCCGAGGTGGCAACGCCACCGGCGTTCGCGGCCTTGCCCGGGGCAAAGAGCACCCCTGCATCCTGGAACAGCGAGGTCGCTGCGGCGGTGCACGGCATGTTGGCGCCTTCGGCCACTGCGACGACACCGGAGGAAATCAGCTTCTTTGCGTCCTTGGCATCCAGCTCGTTCTGCGTTGCGCATGGCAGCGCCACGGTGGCGTCCACGTCCCAGACGTTGCCGCCTTCGACGAAGTGCACCTTCTTGGAATTGGCACGCTCGGCGTACTCGTTGATGCGTCCGCGCTCGACTTCCTTGATCTGGCGCAGCAGTTCAACGTCGATGCCGCGCTCGTCAACGATGTAGCCGGAGGAATCCGAGGCAGTCACCACGCGGGCACCGAGGGCTTGGGCCTTCTCGATGGCGTTGATGGCCACGTTGCCCGAGCCGGAGACCGAGACGCGCTGGCCGTCGAAGCTGGCGCCACGGGTCTTGAGCATTTCATCGGTGAAAATCACTGCGCCGTAGCCGGTGGCCTCGGGGCGCACCAGGGATCCGCCCCAGCTGATGCCCTTGCCGGTGAGCACACCGGACTCGTAGCGGTTGGTGATGCGCTTGTACTGGCCAAAGAGGTAGCCGATTTCACGGCCGCCCACGCCGATATCGCCGGCCGGCACATCGGTGTATTCGCCGATGTGGCGGTAGAGCTCCGTCATGAACGACTGGCAGAAGCGCATGACCTCGGCATCGGACTTGCCGCGCGGATCGAAGTCCGAGCCGCCCTTGCCGCCACCGATGGGCATGCCGGTGAGCGAGTTCTTGAAGATCTGCTCGAAGCCCAGGAACTTGACGATGCCAAGGTACACCGAGGGGTGGAAGCGCAGCCCGCCCTTGAACGGGCCCAGGGCGGAGTTGAATTCAACGCGGAAACCGCGGTTGATCTGTACCCGGCCTTCGTCATCCATCCACGGGACGCGGAAGATGATTTGGCGTTCGGGCTCACACATACGCTGCAGGATCGCAGCTTCGGCATATTCAGGATGCTTGCGCGAGACCGCTTCGAGGCTTTCGAAAACCTCGGTCACCGCCTGGTGGAATTCTGCTTCACCGGGGTTGCGACGGAACACTTCGTCGCGAATGGTCGCTAGATGCTGGTCCAAGTCTTATCTCCTCATCACTTGGGGCAGGCACGAGGGCACGCTGCCGCCATGTCTGGCGGCACTGCCCCAGACGTCGAGAATGTCACGGCCGGGCACCGCCGACCCAACCGGGCGTCATCAATCGGGCACGGACGCGTAATCTTTTTGTGCTGCCCTGTATGCTTTTGCGCCGCACTTTCTGCGGGTGGAACGGCTGGGTACGGCTACCGTTTCCTGCCGAATTTCGGCTTGGGCAGGCGATCCAGGAAGTCATGGGCGCGGCCGGTCACCTGTTCCAGTCCGCGACCCACGGTGCGGCCCAGTTGCGCGGCGGCCACCGTGGCCTGGCTGGTCCCCTCATGCGATGCCAAATGCGGATCGGCGTACGGTTCCGCGACCAGGTCGGATGCCGGAGCCGGGGGAACGAAGCCGTGCACCCAGTTCTGCAGGTTCAGGAACGTTGCGGATTCCAGGGCATAGTAACGGCGCTGTCCGTCGGCGCGCATGGAGACCATGCCGGCCTCGCGCAGGACCTTCAGGTGCTTGGAAACGGTCGGCTGGGAAACGCCCAGTGCCTCGACCAGGGAACCGACCGAACACGGCTCCCCACGCAGGGAGTCGAGCAACCTGCGTCGGGTGGGGTCGGCCAGGGCGGAAAAGATATCATCATGAGCCACCGCATAACCCTATCCGCATATACGCGCATTGGCATCTTTGTCCGGCTAATCGAACCAGGGGTCGAGTCCGAATAGCGGGAATATCTCCTTGCGGGTGGCCATGACCGTGCGGTCCACCGGGTCCGCCGGGTCGTAGCCGACCTCCCAGCTGCGCCACCACAATTCTGCGTTGTCGCCCATGGACTCGGGGGTGCGGATGCCGTAGCGCTCGAGCACGTAGTCGCGCCAGCTGCGGGGAACGGGAGTCGCCAGCGGGACCGGCTTGCCCGAGGCCACTGCCACCAGATGGCTCCACGCGCGCGGCACCACCGAGGCGGTGTTGTAGCCACCCCCGCCGGTGGCGATCCACCGGCCGCCGCAGAGCCTGCGTGCCAGCTCGGCGATGTCCAGCGCGTTCTGGCGCTGTGCATCAACGGTCAGCCGCAGGTTGGACAGGTCATCGTCCCTGTGCCCATCGCAACCGTGCTGGGAGACGATCACCTCCGGCTCGAAGGCCTCCGCCAGCTGCGGGACCACAGCGTGGAAGGCACGCAGCCAGGCAGCGTCCCCGGTGCGCGGGGGAACCGCGATGTTCACCGCGGTGCCCAGCGCGTTGGGCCCGCCGATCTCGTTGGCGAAACCGGTGCCGGGGAACAGCGACATGCCCGTTTCGTGGATGGAGATGGTCATCACCCGCGGGTCGTCCCAGAAGATCGACTCGGTCCCGTCGCCGTGGTGCGCGTCAACATCGATGTACAGGACCTTCTTCACTCCCCCGTCCAGCAATCGCCGGATCGCCAGGGCCACGTCGTTGTAGATGCAGAAGCCGCTGGCCTTGGATGCGGAGGCATGGTGCATGCCCCCGCCGAAGTTGACCACGTGCAGGGCGCGCTCACCCAGGATGGCATCGGCGGCCAGCAGCGATCCTCCGGCCAACCGTGCGCTGGCCTCGTGCATCCCTTCATAAGCGGGGTTGTCCTCGGTGCCCAGGCCGCGCGCCTCATTGGGGACATCGGGATTGGCGCTGACTTCCCGGACGGCGGCGATGTACTGAGGCTCATGGACTGCGGCCAGCTCCGCGTCGGTGGCCACCGGAGGGGCTGCCAGGGTGAGATTGGCACGGTCAAAAAGGGCCAGGTCCTTGCAGAGGCGGGCGGTAAGCTCCAGCCGGATCGGATGCATCGGATGGGTCTCGCTGAAGCGGTACTCCATCATCTGCTCGCTCCAGATCACCTGGGTCGTGGGCAGGGGCTCATTTACGGCAAACACCCCTTCAGGTTACGCGATCGGCACCTGCAGTGTGTGCCAAGACACCACCGGCTACCCCGGGCCAAGGCCCGGGAAACCGGCCACGCATGTCCGCGCGGTCGCGCATCGGCGGGCCACCGGCGAATCCCGAGGTGGCATGGTTTATTGTGGGAGCTTGCGGGGCAGGGCTTCCGCACCGAACTTTTCCACGTCTTGGAGCCGAGCAAAACACATGGGATCGTCCCCCTCTGCAGAGTCTGTGCGACGGCCGGGCACCGATAGCGGCGCCCCGGCCCGATGGCGCACACGCCTGGGACTGTGGCGCCGGATCGTCTCCGACTTCACCGTCCGCTCCCCCGCGCGCCTGGCGCTGGTCACCTTCGCCCTGGTGATCTCCCTGTTCACCTCCGTGCTGGCGCTTCCGGTGTCATCGGCCAGCGGCGAACCCACGGCCTTTTACGACGCGCTGTTCACCGCCGTATCCGCGGTGTGCGTCACGGGCCTGACGGTTGTCTCCACCGCCACCCATTGGTCTTTCTTCGGGCAACTGGTGATGATCATCGCGGTGTTCGTCGGCGGCCTGGGCATCCTCACGCTGGCATCGCTGCTCTCGCTGGCGGTGTCCAAGCGCCTGGGCGTGCGCGGCAAGCTCCTGGCGCAAAGCTCCATGAACACCTCGGCGGCCTCCACCCTGGGCGAGGTGGGTTCGCTGCTGCGCATCGTGATCACCACCTCGGTGGCGATCGAGGTGGCCCTGGCGCTGATGCTCATCCCGCGCTTCCTGATCCTGGGCGAACCGGTCAACGAGGCCATCTGGCACGGCATCTTCTACTCGATCTCCTCCTTCAACAACGCCGGGTTCACCCCGCACTCCGACGGGCTGGTCCCCTACGAGACCGACCTGTGGATCCTGGTGCCGCTGATGCTCGGGGTGTTCCTGGGCTCGCTGGGATTCCCGGTGCTGATGGTGCTGCTGGCGCACCGCTTCAACACCAAGAAGTGGACGCTGCACGCCAAGCTCACGTTGCTGGTCACCACCATCCTGCTGGTGGCAGGCGCGCTGCTGTGGGCATTGGCGGAGTGGTCCAACCCCGAAACCATCGGCAACATGAACGACTCAGACAAGGTTATCCACTCGGTCTTCGCCTCGGTGATGACCCGCTCGGGCGGCTTCAACCTGGTGGAGCAGGGCGAGATGAACCAGGTGACGATGCTGCTCTCCAACGCGCTGATGTTCGCCGGCGGCGGCTCGGCCTCCACGGCCGGCGGCATCAAGGTCACCACCATCGCGGTGATGTTCCTGGCGATCTTCGCCGAGGCCCGCGGCGACACCGATGTGCGCGCCTTCGGCCGCCGCATCCCCGAGGGCACCATGCGGGTGGCCATCTCGGTCATCGTCCTGGGAGCCACCCTGGTGATGCTGGCCACGGCCGCGCTGCTGGTGATCAGCGGCACCTCGCTCTCCCGGGCGCTGTTCGAGTCGATCTCCGCCTTCGCCACCGTGGGGTTGAGCACCAACCTGTCGGGCGAATTGCCGCCGGCGGGCAAGTACGTGCTCTCCGCACTGATGTTTGCCGGCCGAATCGGTACGATTACCCTTGCCGCGGCATTGACCTTGCGCCAACGCAACCAGCTCTACCACTTCCCCGAAGAGAGGCCGATCATTGGCTGACAAGAACACTGACCACAACGCCGCGGTGCTGGTCATCGGCCTGGGCCGCTTCGGCGCCTCCGTGGCCGAGCAACTGGTGAAGCAGGGCCGCGAAGTGCTGGCCATCGAGCGCAACCAGGAACTGGTCCAGAAATGGGCATCGGTGCTCACCCACGTGGTGGAGGCCGACGCCACCAACATCGATGCGCTGCGCCAGCTCGGCGCCCAGGACTTCACCTCGGCGGTGGTCGGGGTCGGCACCTCCATCGAATCCTCGGTGCTGATCACCGTGAACCTCGTGGACCTGGGCATCGAGCACCTGTGGGTCAAGGCGATCACGCCCTCGCACGGCAAGATCCTCACGCGCATCGGCGCCAACCACGTGATCTACCCGGAGGCCGACGCCGGGGTCCGGGCCGCGCACCTTGTCGGCGGGCGCATGCTTGACTTCATCGAATTCGACGACGGGTTCGCCATCGTGAAGATGTACCCGCCCAAGGAGACCCAGGGCTTCACCCTGGCCGAGTCCCAGGTCCGTTCCAAGTACGGGATCACCGTGGTGGGCGTGAAGTCCCCCGGCGAGGACTTTACCTATGCCCAGCCCGACACCAAGGTCACCCGGCGCGACGTACTGATCGTCTCCGGGCATGTGGATCTGCTCGAACGCTTCGCCGCCAGGCCCTAGGGCCCGCCCGGGTACGCACGCAAGGGGGGGTCCCGCACCCGCAGCTTGACGCCGCGGCCCGAGGGACCCCGCCCCTTGCGTTTGCTAGGCCAGTTCCCGGGTGATCTGCGCGGCACGGGCCGCTGCGGCCGCGGCCCCGCGGACGATGATGCCCGGCAGGCCCTCGGCGTCGAAGGTGGCAATGGCCTGTTCGGTGGTGCCGTTGGGGCTGGTCACGCCCTGGCGCAGCGCCGAGGGATCAACCTGCGGGTCGGCAAGCATCTTGCCCGCCCCGGCGACGGTGGCACGGGCCAGGTCGGTGGCCAGCGCCGGATCCAGGCCCAGCTCAACCCCGGCAGCGGCCATGGCCTCGACCAGGTAGAACACGTAGGCGGGTCCGGAGCCGCTGACCGCCGAGACGGCATCCTGTTGGGATTCGGGGACCACGTGCACCACGCCGGAACCGGCGAACAGGTCCACGACGGCTGCCAGCGCCGCCGCGGAGACCGATTCACCGGCACTGAGACCCACCGCGCCGGCGCCTACCTTCAGCGGGGTGTTGGGCATGGAGCGCACCACCGGCTGGCCCGGGTTCAGGTGCGCCGCGATCATGTCGATGGTGATGGCCGCCGCCACGGAGACCACCACGGCGGAGGGCTTGAGCACGTCCTTGATCTCGTCGCACAGGGCCGTGATGCCCACGGGCTTGACGCCCAGGAAGACGATGTCCGCGTCCTTGGCCGCCTTGATGTTGGATGCAGGGTCGTGCTCGCCGATGAGCACCGTGACACCGGTCTCGGCGCGCAGGTCGTGCGCCTTCGCGTCGCTGCGCAGGGTCGCGACGATCGCCTGGGGGTCGTAGCCGGCGGCGATGATGCCGCGCAGCACCGCCCCGTTCATGGAACCGGTGCCCAGGAAGGCAAGTCTGTTCTCGGCAAGGGACGAAGTCGAAAGCACTGAAGTCATGTGCCCCATTCTTCCACGCCGGTCCCTTCGCGGGCCGGGATGCGCGCGGGTGCGGCTAGATCGAGTGGCTTCCGGCTTCCGCGTCCTCGTTCACCGGGGCCAGGTACCGCCGGGCGAACTCAAGGGTCTCGCCCAGCCAGGCCTCGCGCTCCCCCGCGCCGCGCGCCTTGCGCGTGGAGACCTCCACCGCCACCACGCCGTCCCAGGCCGAGTCCCGCAGGTACTCGATGGCCTCGATCACCGGCTGGGTGCCGCGGCCCGGCACCAGGTGCTCGTCCTTGCCGTTGTTCATCCCGTCGCACAGGTGCACATGGCTCAGCCGCGTCCCCAGGTCGCGGAAGGCCACCGCCGAGTCCATGTCGGCGATCGCCGAATGCGAGAAGTCCCAGGTGACGAACTCGTAGGGTTCGGGGACGGGGTTCCAGTGCGGCAGGTACATCTTCGCCTCGCGGCCCCGGGCACGCCACGGGTACATGTTCTCCACCGCGATCTTCACCCCGTATTCCTCCATGATTCGGCGGATGCCGGTGGCGAACTCGGTGGCATAGGTGCCCTGCCAGCGGAACGGCGGGTGTGCAACCACCACGTCGCACCCCACGTCCACTGCCATCGCGGCGGCGGATTCGATCTTGTTCCAGGCGGTTCCCCAGACCTGCTGGGTCAGCAGCAGCGTGGGCGCGTGAATGGCCATGATGGGCTGTTCGTAGCGTTCGGCCAGCCGGTTCAGCTGCCGCGCATCCTGGGAGATCTGGTTGCCGGTGACCAGCACCTCCAGCCCGTCGTAGCCCAGGTCGTGGGACACCGCAAAGGCGTCGTGGACGTTCAGCGGGTAGACCGAGGCGCTGGACAGCGCGACGGGGATCGGGGCGTTGCCGCCCGGTGAAGACTCGACCATGGAACGTGCCCCTTGTCTTTATCGCTACAGAACGTTGCTGCCCTGGGACATCGACATTACCGAGGAACGGCCCAGGGCTACCTCTCCGACACCCACGCTACTACTGAGCGGGGCGGTCGAGTCAAAAAGTACGTGGTCAAAGCGGCGCAGCATCAAACCCTCGCGCAGCGCCCACGGGCAGATGCGCAGGGACTTGACCTTCAGCGCGCTCATGGCCTCCAGTGCCACGATGGCGCCGGCCAGCAGCTGCGGGGCGCGGATCGCCGAAACCCCCGGCAGCTCGGCACGCTCCTCCCAGTTCATCGCGGTGAGCCGGTTGGTCCAGAGCTTGAGCGACTCGGCACGCAGCACCCGCTTGACGTAGGGACCCTCGGCGCTGGGTGCGGCGCCGGTGATCCTTGCCAGCGAGCGGAACGTCTTGGAGGTGCCGGTGACCACGGTGGGCCGCCCGAACTCGGCCAGCTCGGCCACCGGTTCGGCGAGCACCTCGCGCACGTGATGGCGCAGCGCCTTGACCTGCTTGATCGAGGGCGGGTCCTCCGGCAGCCATTCGCGCGTCAGCCGCCCGGCGCCCAGCGGCACCGAGTGCGCGGTGGTGGGGAACTCGTCCACGCCCAGGGCGAGCTCGAAGGAGCCGCCGCCCATGTCCAGGTTCAGGATCCTATCCGAGCTCCAGCCGAACCAGCGGCGCACCGCGTAGTAGGTCATCCCGGCTTCCTGCTCGCCGGTCAGCTCCGTGAGGTGGACTCCGGTCTCGGCCACGACCCTGGCCAGGACCTCGGCGCCGTTGGCCGATTCGCGGATTGCCGAGGTGCAGAAGGCCAAAAGGTCCTCGGCATGGTGGTTGATGGCGAATTGCGCGGCCTCGTGCACGAAGTCCAGCAACTCGGCCTGCCCGGCCTCGTTGATCGCCCCGTGCTCGTCCAGGTATGCGACGAGCGAGAGCGCCCGCTTGTGCGATGCAAAGGGCACCGGGCGGGCGCCCGGGTACGCGTCGACCAGCAACAGGTGAACAGTGTTCGACCCGATATCCAGTACGCCCAGCCTCATGGTGTCATCCTCATGTGTGTGGCCCTCTTGCCGCGTGCGGCTAGTTGCCGGTCTTCTTGGCTGCAGGCTTCTTGGCAGGTGCCTTTTTCGCGGGTGCCTTCTTGGCAGGGGCCTTGGCAGCGGTCTTGCGCTTGACCGGGCCGCGGGCCCGCTTGTCGGCCAGCAACTCGATGGCCTTCTCGCGGGTCAGCTCCTCCAGCGTGGTGTCGCGCGGGATCGTGATGTTGGTGACCCCGTCGGTGATGTAGGCACCAAAGCGTCCCTCCTTGACCACGATGTTCTTCTCCGAGACCGGGTCCGGGCCGAATTCGGCCAGCGGCGGCACCGCGGCGCGGGCGCCGCGCTGCTTGGGCTGCGAGTAGATCTCCAGCGCCTGCTCGAGGGTGATCGTGAAGATCTCCTCCTCGGAGCCGATGGAGCGCGAGTCGGTGCCCTTCTTCAGGTAGGGCCCGAAGCGGCCGTTCTGCACGGTGATCTCCACCCCCTCGGCGTCAACGCCGAGCACGCGCGGCAGCGAAATCAGCCGCAGGGCCTCCTCGAGCGTGACGGACTCCACCGTCATCGACTTGAACAGCGAACCGGTGCGAGGCTTGGCCTTGACCGGCTTCTTCGGCGGCTTGGGCTTGCCGTTCTTGTAGTACTCCACCGGCATGGCCGCCAGTTCCTCGGCCGTGGGCTCCACAATGACCTCGGTGACGTAGGCGCCGTAGCGCCCTTCCCTGGCCACGATGGTGCGCCCGGTCTCCGGGTCCACGCCCAGCACGTTCTCGCTCGGGCCCTGGTGTTCCATGAGCTCGATGGCCTTCTCGGCGGTGAGCTCGTCCGGTGCCAGGTCCTCGGGGACGTTGGCGCGCTGCGGGTCGGTGCCCTCGGGGGCGTCTGCAGGCAGCGGCTTTTCCAGGTACGGGCCGAACTTGCCCACGCGCAGCACGATGCCCGGGGCGATGTCGATGGAGTTGATGGCGCGGGCGTCGATGTCGCCCAGGTTGTTGACCACCGATTCCAGGCCGGCCTCGCCGCTCTCCGTGGACCCGAAGTAGAAGTCCTTGAGCCAGGCGGTGCGGCCCTTCTGCCCGTGGGCGATCTCGTCGAGGTCGTCCTCCAGGCGTGCGGTGAAGTCGTAGTCCACGTACTTGCCGAAGTGCTCCTCCAGCAGGCGCACCACGGAGAACGCGATCCAGCTGGGCACCAGGGCGCCTCCGCGCTTGGTGACGTAGCCGCGGTCCATGATGGTGGAGATGGTCGGGGCAAAGGTCGACGGGCGCCCGATTTCGCGGGCCTCCAGCTCGGCGACGATCGAGGCCTCGGTGTAGCGTGCCGGCGGGCTCGTAGTGTGCGGAATCGCGTCGATGCCGGTGCCTGCCAGCGGGTCGGAGACCTTCAGCTGCGGCAGGCGCGCCTCCTCGGCGGCCTCGGCTGCCTCTGCCTCGCGGGCTGCGTCGCGGCCCTCCTCGTAGGCGGCCATGAAGCCGCGGAAGGTGATCACGGTGCCGGAAGCGGAGAACTCGGCTACCTGCCCCGTGGCGGACTCGCCGGCGAGCTTGATGGTCGCGGTGAAGCCCTTGGCGTCGGCCATCTGCGAGGCGACGGTGCGCTTCCAGATCAGCTCGTAGAGCTTGAACTCGTCAGCCGAAAGCTGGGCGCGGACGGTGGCCGGGCGGCGGAAGGAGTCGCCGGCGGGGCGGATGGCCTCGTGGGCCTCCTGCGCGTTGTCGCTCTTGCCCTTGTAGGCGCGCATCTTCGCCGGTACCGAGTCGGCGCCGTAGAGTTCGGCTGCCTGCTTGCGGGCGGCGTTCACGGCCTCGTTGGAGAGGAACACCGAGTCGGTACGCATGTAGGTGATGTAGCCGTTTTCATACAGGCGCTGGGCGACCTGCATGGTGGACTTCGAGCTCCAGCGCAGCTTGCGGGAAGCTTCCTGCTGCAGCGTCGAGGTGGTGAACGGCGCGGCCGGGCGGCGGGTGTAGGGCTTCTCGTCGACCGAGGTGACGGCGAAGTCGGCGTCCTTCAGGCCATCGGCCAGGGCTGCTGCCTTGGCCTCGTCCAGGTGCGCCACTGCACCGGATTTCGGGGTCTTCAGCTCGCCGCGGTCGGTGAAGTCGCGGCCGGTGGCAACGCGTGCCCCGTCGACCGAAGAGAGCTTGGCGCCGAAGCTTTCGCCCGCTGCGGTGGCGAAGGTTCCGGTCAGGTCCCAGTAGGAGGCGGTGCGGAAGGCCATGCGTTCGCGTTCGCGCTCGACGACCAGGCGCGTGGCCACCGACTGCACTCGGCCGGCGGACAGACCGCGGGCCACCTTGCGCCAGAGCACCGGGGAGATCTCGTAGCCGTAGAGGCGATCCAGCACCCGGCGGGTTTCCTGGGCGTTGACCAGGTCGGTGTCCAGCTCGCGGATGTTCTCCATCGCGCGGTTGATGCCCTCTTGGGTGATCTCGGTGAAGGCCATGCGGTAGACCGGGACCTTGGGCTTGAGCACCTCGAGCAGGTGCCACGCGATGGCTTCGCCTTCGCGGTCCGCATCGGTTGCGAGATAGAGCGCGTCGGCGCCCTTGAGCTTGGCCTTGAGTTCGGCCACCCGCTTCTTCTTGTCCGGGTACACGACGTAGTAGGGGTCGAAGTCGTTCTCGACGTCCACGGCGAACTTGCCGTAGGGACCCTTCTTCATTTCCGCCGGAAGATCGGCGGGTTGCGCCAAATCGCGGATATGCCCCACCGAGGCGTCGACTTCAAAGCCCTCGCCCAGGTACTTGGCGATGGACTTGCTCTTTGCCGGGGACTCCACGATCACGAGTTTCATTCCGGTCTTTTCCTTGGCCTTGGCGGGCACAACACTCCTATTAGCAACCAGTGGTGCACCAAAGTGGGCGCACAGCACATTCCCTGCTCTAGGTTAGCCGTATTTTTACGCGCCGAGGCAAGCAGCGAGTCCAAGACGCCGTTTTGCGCTACCCGCTGAGGGGCCTCAGGGGCCTTGCTCGCCGCGGATTTCGGGCAGGAAGGAAAGCATGTAGTAAAGCCGATCGCCGTCGACGCCGCGTTGCTCGGGTTCGGCCAGGGCCTCGTATTCATAGAGCAGTCCGTAGACCTTGGCGATGAATTCCTTGCGCTGGACCTCGGAGAGGAACACCACGCCCGTGGTCAGCACCGGAGCCCTGTCGGGTTCCGGTTCCTTGCCTGCCTTGCGTTCTTTGTCACGGCGCGCGATTTCCGCCGAGAGCCGATCGCGGAAGGCGTTGAGCTGGACGTTGAGGTAGGCATTTTTCGCGCTGGTCGAATCCGAGAGCGAGCCCAGGACGAGCTGTCCGCCGGCGGCCTTCCACCGGCGCTCGCGCCCGTCGCCCTCGCTGGCGGCGCGGACCACGTAGCCGTACTTTTCCAGGGCGCGCAGGTGGTAGCTCATCGCGCTGGGCGTCAGTTCACAGCGCGTGGCGAGCTCGGTGGCCGTGCGCGTGGACTGCGAGGCGAAGAGTTCCTCGAGGACCGTCAGGCGCGCCTCGTGGGCGAGCGCGCGAATGGCTTGCGGGTCGCTGATCGACACCGAGGTGACGGGCATCGGCGACAGGCCAGCGCTCTTGGCGCTGGGTCCCGGGGAAGTGTTCTGGCTCATATGAAAAAACTTTAGCGGTTGTTTCGCATCTCCAAAAGGAAGCCACGCTTAATAAGCCTGACAACCCCCTCATGAAGCCGGGTGGAAAAGTCCGGATCGTCGCCTCCCACCAGCGATTCGAGGGCACCGACTAGGGACGATACGCTCAAATCGCCGTCGCAGGCGGAGACGAACCCGGCGAGCGCGGTGTCCAGAATTTCGGTTCGCCGCAAACCGGCTCCTTGCCGTAACAAGATCACCCCGGGGTGCTCCGCGCCCGGGCGCTGGTGCCGTTCCTCGGTGACATCCTCGGCCACCACCAGGTGCAGCTGGCCCGCCTCCCGGGAATCCAGCTCGTCGGCCACGGCGATGTCCCGAGCAAGGTACGGGCCGATGGGCTGTTCGATGGGGTAGCTGATCGATTCGAAGAGCCTGCCGATGCCCGGGTGCTCCGCTGCCGGGCGCCGCAGCCACACCATGCCGAAGCCGATGGCGGCGACGTTGCGGGAGGCGAAGTCGTCGAGGTAGGCACCGTACTGCGCGGCGAAGGCCTCCGGGTCCCGCCCCTGCGAGGCATCGCGCAGCCAGGTCTCGGCGTACCCGGTGGGGCTCACGACCTCGCGCTGGATGAACCATGCCTCGGTGTCGCCGGTGAGCCAGGAGCGCGGCCCGGCGCTCCATTCGGGTTCCTCCTCGGGGTTCTCCGCGGCGGTGATTTCCCAGTTGGCCAGCATCTGCGCGCAGCCCCCGGGCTTCAGGACCCCGGGCAGGGTGCGCACGAGGGTGGCCACCAGGGAATCCCCCGGCATCCCGCCGTCGCGGTAGGTGAAGCGCTCGGAATCGTCCTGGCCGGCGGTGCGCGGGGTGATGACGAAGGGCGGGTTGGAAACCACCAGGTCAAAGTGCTCCCCCGCCACCGGTTCGAGCAGGGAACCCAGGCGCAGGTCCACACGGGCCGAAAGGTCCCCGGGGTCGATGTCCAGGGCCTGGTGGTTAAGCAGCAGGTTGAAGCGCGTGAAACCCAGCGCGCGGGCCGAGATGTCGGTGGCGACGACGCGGCGTGCGTGGGAGAGCAGGTGGAAGGCCTGGATGCCGCAGCCGGTGCCCAGGTCCAGGGCGGTGTCGACTTGCGGGCGGACCGTGGTCTGGGCGAGTGTCAGGGAGGCCTGCCCGATGCCCAGCACGTGGTCGTGGCGCAGCACGCCGGGCCGTTGGTGGGCACCCAGGTCGCTGGCCACCCAGATCTCCGCGTCGGCATCCGAGGCGTGCGGACGCAGGTCGATCCGGGCCCGGCGGTTCCGGCTGCCGTCGGCATCCTCGATCAGGCCCAGCGCGCGCAACCCCTCGATCCCGGTGGCGGGGAAAGCGGCGGCGACCTCGTCGTCCCCGACATCGGTGCCCAGCATGAACATCCCGAGGATGGTTCCCAGCGCCGTTGGCTCGGGCTGGGCCGCGATGCGGCGCAGTGCGGGGATGAGCTGGTCGCGCATGAGCGCCTCGTGGGCGCTGTCCCCCAGGAACTCCGTGATGGCTTCGTGCGCGTATTCCGCCCGCCGCAGGTCCCCGGCGAGTTGTTCAAGAAGACGGACGTCGTCGCTGCGCGGCGCATCGGGAACCTGGGAAAAGTTTTCGGTGGAAGTCACGCTCCACAGTCTAGCGATCCGGGAAAAACGGGGCTCCGTCCTGCTTATGATGGAATCCATGATCGAGATCACCACCACACACCTGCAGCAGCTCTCCGCCGGGGAGCTTCGCCCCTCGTCCCGTGCCCTGCCGGCCGATGCCCGGATCGAGCGGGTCGCGGAGATCACCCCGGAGTTCAGCAAGTTCCTGTACCAGAGCGTGGGCAGCGGCTGGAATTGGGCTGACAGGCTTTCCCTCACCCGCAGCGCCTGGGAGTCGCTTCTTCGCACCCCGGGATCCGAGACCCACGTGCTTTACGTCGACGGGGCACCCGGCGGATACGTCGAATTGAGCGGACGGATCGAGGATTCCGGCACCGAGGTCGAGATCATGTACTTCGGCCTGTTCCCGCAGTGCATCGGACGGGGACTGGGCGGGGCCCTGTTGACGGAGGGGATATCGCGGGCCTGGGACCTCGACTCCCGGGTCGGGGGCTTCCCGCCGGTGAGCCGGGTCTGGGTGCACACCTGTTCGCTGGATGGACCGGCCGCCCTGGCCAACTACGAAGCCCGCGGGCTGCGGATCTTCCACACGGAAACCGAGCTGGTCGAGCCCGGCGACGGGGCGGCCGGGCTGTGGCCAGGGGAATCACTGGCCTCTTAGGCCGCGCGCCAGCGGGGCAGCGCCACACCTTCGTCCCTGCTGCGTGGTTGTCCACAGTTTCCGAATCCCGCGCCCGCCAATCGCCCGCGGGGTGCATGCTGGTGGACATGGACACCGACCGGTTCATCGCACTGGCCACGGGCACCCGTGGCAATCCGGGGCACTCCTTGGCCCCGGTCGATGAGCTGCGCGCCCTGCTGGAGGCCCAGCGCATCATCCGGGACCTGTCCCGACGCGTTGCCGCCAGCACCACCTCCCCCACCGCCGCGGTGCTCTTCGCCCACGCCGCCGAGGACGGGCACCGCGCAGCCGCACACGCGCAACTGATGGCCGCCGACACCGCCCGGCGCACCCTGGCCCACGAACTGCCCGAGGCCACTTTCGACGCAATCGCCGCCATCCACCGCGACCCGGCAGCATACACCGACGGCACCCTGGAATTGCCGGCGGACCCGGCCACCGTACCCACCGGACGCCTTGTCTTCCGGGACACCGCCGAACTGCTCGCCGGGACCCTGAACGTGGGATATTTCCAGGCCCGCGAGCGGGTCAACACCATCGACCTCCTGCTGCCGGGCACCGACATCCACGGCATTGAGCAGCCACCCCGCTTCCCGCTCTTGGCTGAAGACTTCGCCAACGGCACCGCCGACCCGAAGGAAATCGGCGCCGCCGCCCGCAGGCTCGAAAAACTCACACCCCAAATCAACCAGCATCCAGACCCTGCCGTGCTGTCCGCGCAGCTGGAGGCACAGGTCGCCGAATCCGTCCGCCGCGAGGAACCCCGCACCACCGCCAAGCTTCTCGCCGGCATCCAGACCACCCTCGAACACGGCATCAAAGACGTCCCCGCGGAAATCCTGCGCACCAAGGTCGGGCTCTTCTACCGTGGCACCACCAGCGGCATCGGCGAATTCCTGCTCCGTACCCTCCCGGCCGACACCGCTACCCTTCTGGCCCTCTGCGCACAAACCGACAATCCCCGGACCAAGGCCGGGGACCGCGACGGGCTGCTCCAACAAGCCCTCGCCACAGAAACGGCCCTGGGCGCAGCCCCCGCCACGGCAGAAGACGCCATCGGACATGGCGGCGCTTCCAGTGAATCCACCGACCAGTCGACGAACGGTCGCGCCGGTGCCGGTGCGAGCTTCCCGGACTTTCTCGTCGACGCCGCCACCGGCCAGCCATTGACCGACCAGGCGATCGTCAACTCCCTTTCCTTGGACTCCCTCGACATCAACCCGAACAACCTGTTCTCCGGCAACACAGATGGAGCCACCCGAACCAACGGAAACGGGATGGGGGCCGGTGATCCGGTCACCATGAACTCGACGTCCCTCGGAACCGACGGACTGACGCCGCCCCAACGACATCTTCAAGGCCTGATGAACCTCATCAAGGCCGCCGGCAAACCGAGCAACGGGAAGAAAACCACAGGCCTGCCCTCACCCAAGACCCTCATCATTGCAACCCTTGCCGAATTCCAAGGCTTGGCCGACACCCACGGCCTCACCCACACTGGCCAACAACTTTCCCCCGCGGAATTGCGCCAGGCCCTATGCAACGGCGGAGCCATCCCCGCGGTCATGGGCGGTGACAGCCAGATCCTGGACCTCGGGCAGGAGCAACGCTTCTTCCCCGACTACATGCGCGAAATCATCCTCGGCATCTACGGCGGTTGCATCGTCCCGGGCTGCACCGTGCCTCCGGAGCATTGTGAAATCCACCATTTCCAACCATTCGCCATGGGCGGGAAGACTGAGGTCAATTCGGGCGCCCCGGGATGCACCTCGGCCCATCACGGCTTCCACACCGGACTCATGACAGTCGTCCGCGACACCGACGGCCTCTTCAGCGTCATCCTGCCCAAGTTCATGGACCCCGAACAGAAGCCCCGGCGCAACAACTACTGGCGAAGCAACAGCCCCACCCCGCCACTGTTCTAGGATCCGGTTCCCTGTGTTGTGGCCAATCGACGGAGCCGATTTCAGCAGGATCGAGAGCCGGGATTCGGGCAGGAAAAAGGACGACCCTCCCAGCACTGGCTGGAAGCGAGCCGCCCCATGAGGTTTCGAGGAGTTCGGGACCCCTTTCCCCGGGTGATCCCGTAATTCACAAACCGTTTACTACACCTCGATGCGGTCCTTGGCTTCCGCGACACATTCCGGACACTGGCGCAGCTCCTCGTCGGCAGCGCAGTCGGCGCAGAACAGCCGTAGGTTGCGGCAGGACAAGTTGGAGCAGTTCTCGAATTTGTTCGTGGGGGCCGAACAGCCCACGCACTGCCCAATGGTCACGGCGTCCTCACTGAACTCCATGTGCATTCGCTTGTCGAACACGTACAGTGATCCTTCCCACAGGCCCTTGTCGCCGTAGGTCTCCCCGTAGCGCACGATGCCTCCCTGCATCTGGTAAACCTCCGTGAAGCCGCGCTTGACCATGAGCGAGGACAGCACCTCACAGCGGATGCCGCCGGTGCAATAGGTGACGATCGGCTGGTCCTTCATGTCGTCGTACTTGCCCGATTCGATCTCGGCAATGAAGTCATGGGTCGTTTCGACGTCGGGCACAATGGCGTTCTTGAACTTGCCGATCTGTGCTTCAAAGGCGTTGCGTCCGTCAAAGAACAGCACGTCCTGGCCCGCGGCCTTCTTGGTTTCAACGAGTTCGTGCAGGGCCTCGGGCTTCAGGTGGATTCCGCCGCCCACCACACCGTTTTCGTCGACTTCCAATTCGCCCGGGGCACCAAAGGAAACCACTTCGTCGCGGACCTTTACGGAAATCCGGGGGAAGTCCTCAGCCGAGCCCTCCGACCACTTGATGTCCATTTTCTTGAAAGCCGGATACTCCCGGGTGGCCTTGACGTAGGCCTTGACGTTCTTGATCTCACCGCCGACAGTTCCATTGATGCCGTGGCTCGAAATGATGATGCGGCCGCGCAGGCCCCACCTCTCAAGCAGGGCTCGCTGCCAAAGGCGCACGGCCTCGGGATCGGCTAGCGGGGTAAAGGCGTAATACAAGACAATTCGGTTCTGCGACACGCTATTAAGGGTATGGCCTAGAATCCACGTGGCGCACGTGAAGTGGCAACCATCACCGGGTGAACGCTGTGTTTCAAGGTTGCAACAGTTCGCCTAAATGCACGGCATGTAGGCAGTTCACGGGGTAGGGTCTGAATATGGGATCTTCTGCAAGCGATGAATTAATCGGCACATGGGTTACGGGCTGGGCTGGTGCACGAGGCTACGAGAGCAGGCACGAGGGCCGCGTCCATGCCGCCCTGCGCCACGACACCTCGGGCGACTGGGAGTACGTCATTTTCGAGCCATCCAATGAGGAATTGGTGGCCGTTGCCGAGACGCTGCACAAGCACCCCAAGCGTCGGCTGACTGCGTTCGCCAACGAGACCACCACACTGGTTGACGCTGCCCGGGCGGCCGGACTCAAGGTACTCAATGCCGATGAGGTCCTGATGGTCACGGAAATGGGCGGCCACGATGTCGAGGAGCCCCGTCCCTACGACGGCTTCTCCTTCCAGATCGAACGCGACCAGGCCCACGCCTACGTCTCCATCCACCCTGACGAAGACCCCGAGGTGGTGGCCGCCAGCGGCCACGTGTCGGCCGTGAACGGCTACGCGATCTTTGACCGCATCATCACGGCACCGGATTTCCGCCGTCGCGGCCTGGGCAGCCTGACGATGCGCGCATTGGTCTCCCTGGCGCTGGAGCACGATGTCGAGGAGGGTCTGCTGATCGCCAGCATCGACGGGCAGCAGCTCTACAAGTCCCTCGGTTGGACCGATCTGGGCAACGTCGTACTCTTTGAAGGAACCCACGAAGCCTAACCTGCTCGGGTGCCTTGAAGTGGTGGGTCTCGCTGATGCGAGGCCCACCACTTTTTTGTGGCCTGGCTGCCGGAGCTTCCCAGCGATGCCACAATGAATCAGTGAACGCTTACTCGGAACAGATTGCCCAGCTCGGCCACGGGCCAACACCCCAGGCACTGCTCCATTCCCGGATCATCGAGGCCAGGGAGGCATTGCCCGGCCCATGGCCGGAGTGGGTACACCCGGACGTCAGGACCGCCTTTGAACGCACCGGCGTGTCATCCCCATGGCTGCACCAGGTACAGGCCGCAACCCTCGCCCAAGAAGGCCATCACACCATCGTTGCGACCGGCACCGCCTCGGGCAAATCGTTGGCCTACCAGCTTCCCGCCCTCAATGCGATCCACACCTCGTCCTTGGAAAACCAGGCCAGCCTGGTGCCGAACGATGCCACCGTGCTCTATCTTGCACCCACGAAGGCCCTGGCCGCCGACCAGCTCACGGCCATCGAGGGCTACCGGCTGCCCACGGTGCGGGCCGCCGGTTATGACGGAGACACCGAAATATCGGCCCGTCGCTGGATCCGTGACCACTCGAACTTCATACTCTCCAACCCCGACATGCTGCACTTCGGAATCCTTCCCAACCACACCTGGTGGGCACGGGTGTTGCGCCGGCTCAAATTCGTCATCATCGACGAGGCACATTCCTATCGGGGTGTCTTCGGTTCCAACATCGCAAACTTGCTGCGCCGACTGCGCAGGATCTGCGCGCACTACGGGGCCGACCCAGTGTTCATCGGTGCCTCCGCAACCAGCGCGGATCCGGCCGAGTCCTTCTCCCGGCTCATCGGCGCCCCTGCCAGGGAGGTCACCAACGACTTCTCCCCCAAGGGCTCGGTCACCATTGCCCTATGGGAGCCGCCCCTGACCGAGCTACATGGGGAAAACGGAGCACCAACTCGCCGCACGGTGATTGCCGAAACCTCAAACTTGCTGGCCAACCTTGTCTGTTCCCAGGTGCGGACGCTGGCGTTCATCAAGTCCCGACGTGGCGCGGAAACCATTGCCACCATTACCCGCTCCATGGTGGACCAGGTCCATCCTTCCCTTCCC
Source organism: Paeniglutamicibacter sp. ORCA_105 (assembly GCF_045798545.1). Lineage (NCBI taxonomy): Bacteria > Bacillati > Actinomycetota > Actinomycetes > Micrococcales > Micrococcaceae > Paeniglutamicibacter > Paeniglutamicibacter sp. ORCA_105. The sequence continues at coordinate 30,188 of NZ_JBIXLM010000033.1, forward strand.
GATCGGGTGGCCGCCTACCGTTCCGGGTACCTGCCCGCCGAGCGCAGGGAGCTCGAAAAAGCGCTCCGCAACGGGACCCTGCTCGGCGTTGCCTCGACATCCGCCCTCGAACTGGGCATCGACGTCGCGGGGCTCGACGCAGTGCTGGTGGCTGGCTGGCCAGGGACCAGGGCCTCGTTCTTCCAACAGATCGGCCGGGCCGGACGCGCCGGGCAGGATTCGCTTGCTGTCCTGGTGGCCAGCGACGACCCCCTGGACACATATTTGGTCAACCACCCCGAAGCCATTTTCGAGGCCGGTGTGGAAGCCACGGTCTTCGACCCGGAGAATCCCTATGTCCTATCCGGACATCTGTGCGCCGCAGCAGAGGAACTCCCGCTGCGGGTCGAGGACCTTGCCGCTTTCGGGCCCTCCGCGCAGGGCCTGCTCGAATCCCTGGTGCAGCGCGGCTTCCTACGCCGTCGCCCCGCCGGCTGGTTCTGGACGCACCCGGAACATGCAGCTTCCATGGTGAATCTGCGCGCCGATGGCGGCGGGCCGGTGAGCATCATCGAGTCGGACACCGGCGCCCTGTTGGGAACCATGGACTCGCCTCAGACCCACTACCAGGCGCACAACGGTGCCATCTACGTGCACCAGGGTGCCACCTATGTGGTTGACGAACTCAACGAAACCGACCATTGCGTCATGGTCACCCGCGCCAACCCGGACTTCTACACCCAGGCCCGGGACATCACCACGGTCGAGGTCATCGAGACCGACCGTTCCGAGGCGTGGGGCCCAATCACCGCGAACTTCGGCGACGTGGTGGTAACCACCCAGGTGGTTTCCTTCCAACGCAAGTCGGTCATGAGCAACGAAATCCTCTCCGAGGAACCACTTGAATTGGAGGCGCGGGACCTGCACACCAAGTCGGTGTGGTTCACCATCCCGGAGAAAAGGCTGTTGGCGGCCGGGATCAGCCCTGAGGAATTCCCCGGCTCGCTTCATGCGGCCGAACATGCCGCCATCGGGTTGCTCCCACTGGTGGCATCCAGCGACAGGTGGGACATCGGCGGCGTGTCAACGGCGCTGCACATGGACACCGGCATGCCAACGATTTTCGTGTACGACGGGCACCCCGGCGGCGCCGGATTCGCCGAGCGCGGATTCGACAAGGCGCGCACCTGGATCGGCGCCACCCGCGACGCGATCGCCGCCTGCGAATGCGCCACCGGGTGCCCCTCGTGCGTCCAATCCCCCAAGTGCGGCAACAAGAACAACCCACTCGACAAGGCAGGTGCCGTGCGCCTGCTCACGGCCCTCCTGCAGGAAGCCCAACGGGCGGCCGGGCCAGTCTTGAAAGGATAGGCCCGTACCGCCCGCAGGGTTTCACCGACGCGGGGTCAGGGACCGCGCCAGGGTTGCGGCGGCGGTCCCGCCCGTGCCACCGAAGTGGCGCGGGTCACCGGCGGCAACCAGCCCACCGGCGAGACCGACACGTGGACTTCCACCGTCACCACTTCCCCACCCTTTCCCTGACGGTTGCAGCTGGTCAGGGTGGCCGCATTGGCAGCGGCTGTGCTGGCGGCGACCCCGCACGGGTCACCCGGAAGCAGGCGGCGGGCGGCGTCCGCTGCGGCCAAGGCCGCCAGATCGGCCGCTGTGCCCGCCTTGGCCCCGGCTTGGGCCACCGCGGTGAACATCAGCACCACCACCAGCCCGAGCGCGGCCACGCACACCACGGACAGCATGAGAACGGTTCCGCTGCCGCGTTGCGCTTGGTTCGTCGCCTGGCTCATCACTGCTGCTCCGTGCGCGCGCTGGCCTCGGCACGGAGTTCGACCTCGCCAAGCAGTGGCAAATGAACCCCGGACCGAACCACGACATGGCCGTATTCGCCGGCTTGGCCACAGCTCACGCTGATTTGGCCACCGGCAATGCGGTGCGCGGTGCCCGTGGCCGTCCCGGAGTCGGAACCGCGAGCCAGTTCCCTGGCCGCGGCACTGGCGGCCTGCTGGATGCGCACCTGTTCGCCTCCCACGGCTCCTGCCCCCGCGACCACGGCCAGCAAGATGGCCACGGCGGGCAGCAGCACTGCCACTTCGGCTGTGCTGCTGCCGGTCTCTGATTGCCTGGCCATGTCGCCTGCTCCCTTTTCCCTAGAAGGACAGGGCCTGGCGAATCAGGCCCATCAGCAGTCCGCGAACGTCGCCGCTGGAGAGAATGCTCACCAGCAGGCCGGCGAAGGCCACCGCGGCCAGCGTGACGATGGCGAATTCAGCGGTGGTGCTGCCTTCCTCGTCGTTCAGCAGGCCGGTGGACGGCTCGATGCGATCGTGCAGGTCGATGTGGCCCGGGGCGTTGTTGTTGTTGTCCATGGTCTTGTCCTTTGCTTGTGCTTGTTGATCGGTTGCTCCTGGAAGGGGATGGGGCTGGCCGGTGGCCCTGATGGCGGGCGGTGGGCGGCTCCCGATTAGAGTCTGTTCCTTGGCTGGCGGCCCGGGGACGGGCCGGGCACCTGCTGGGGATAACCGCGGCCGGGTCTCGGCACCCGGACAGGTCCGGACGGGTGCGGGGAAGCACATGCCGTTAGAAGTGCGGCATCAGGGAAATCACGACGGGCACCACGCCCAGGGCAATGAAGGCCGGCAGTGCGCACACCCCCAGCGGGATTACCAGCTTGATGCCGAATTCCGCTCCCCGTGCCTCAGCTTCCCTGACGGCACGCTTGCGCGCGGCGGCTGCGGATGAACGCAGGAGGGCGGCCGCCGGCGCGCCGGAAAGCTGGGTGAAGCGCAGCGTCTGCTCAAGTTCCCCGGCCGGTCCGGTGCCCTGACTCCAAGCCCTGTCCCATCCGACGTTCAGGTCCATCGCGCGCGAGACGCGCAACAGGGACCCGTACCCCGGGACGTTTGCGCCGATGATCCGCAGCACGGCCCGGACCGGTAGCCCCGATTCCAGCAGCGTGGCACACATTTCAAGCACCAGCGGCACGGGTTCGGCCAGGGGCGACGGCCGGCCCCGGGCAGTGGCGGCCTTGCCGCCACTGCCCGGGACACGGAAACCGCCGGGTGCTGAAATCGCCATCCACACCGCTGCCCCGGCCAGGAGCACCGCGGCCAGGGACCCGATCACGAGGGCACCTTGTTGGTGATGGCGCGCAGCATCCGTGCGCACCAGATCCGGTTGCCCAGCCACAGTGCCACACCACAGACCAGCGCCACCCGGCCCACCGAATGCGTCGTTAGCACCGACAGCGGGTTGATGCCGAGCAGTTGGCCCAGCCCCAGCCCGATCCCGGGCAGGTAGGTCAGCAGCCGGCTAGTGGCCCGCGGTCCGGCGAGAGCCGCCTCGAGGGCGCGGTGCATGTCAGCGGCGGTCTCCGCTTCCTCGGCCAGGGTGTCAAGCAGCTCGGCGAGCGCCGCCCCCGATTCCTCGCTGATGGCAAAGCACCAGGCCAGGCGCGTCCAGAGCCGTCCGCGGCCGGGGTATGCCGCCGCGTGGGCCGCCAGTCCGTCCTGAAGGGTCCCGCCGGTGTGCCATTGGGCCAGGGCCCGGGTGCAGCCGGCGTGGATGTCGGTGGCGGTCCGGGTGGAGTCCGCGGCCCAGATGGTTTGCAGCAGCCCGAAGGCGGAGGCGGAGCTGGTGCCGGCGCGCAGCATGGCAGCGAGCTGGCGGACGAGTTTGGCATAGTCCTCGGCGTCGGTGGCGAGGTTGGCCCGCTGCCGACGCCTTCGTTCAAAGCGGGCGGAAGCGCCGATCGGCCCGCAGCGGCGATGTCCGGGGGCCGGCCACAGCCAGGTCGCGGCTCCCAGCAGCAGCACGGCACAGGCGAGCGTCACCATGGGCTGGACTCCCCCGCTGCCTGCAGTCGGGTCCTGAACCAGTCCACGGCCTCGGCGTCGCAGTTCCCCGTCCCGGTTTCCCGGATCATGCGCACCGCCAGGTTCCCGGCGTCGGTGAGCACCACCCTGCCCAGCTGCACGGGTCCGCGGGCGCCGGTGGCAGGATCCCGCCAGACGTGGATGAGCACGTCCAGGGCACTGGCTGCCTGCAGCGCGGTGGCGGCAGAGTCCATGTTCGCCAGTGCCCCCATGGCGGCAAGCCGTGCCGGCACGGCGGTAACGCTGTTTGCGTGTACGGTGCCTGCGGCCCCCTCGTGGCCGGTGTTCATGGCGCCGAGAAACTCGCGCACCTCCGCTCCCCGGCATTCGCCGACCACCAGCCGGTCGGGGCGCATGCGCAGTGCCTGGCGCACCAGGGTGTCCATCCCGATTTCCCCTGCCCCCTCGACGTTCCCGCCGCGGCTTTGCAGGCCCACCAGGTGCGGGTGCGCCGGGGCTAGTTCCTGGGAGTCCTCGACCACGAGGATCCGCTCGTCGCCGGGCACCCGGGCGAGCATGGCAGACAGCAGCGTGGTCTTGCCCGCCCCCGTGCCGCCGGAGACCAGGAAATTCAGTTTCGCCGCCACGATGGCCCCCAGCGCCGCGAGCCAACCGGGGTCCGCAACCAGCGTCTCCAGCCGCTGGTTCCGGTTGCCCTTGATGCGGATGGACAGCAGCGGCCCGCCGGTGGAGATCGGGGGCAGCACCGCGTGGATGCGATAGTTGCCCAGGGAGACGTCGACGAAGGGCTGGGCGTCGTCCAGCCGCCGTCCCCCGGCCGCTGCAAGGCGCACGGCCAGGGCGCGGATCTGCCCGGGCTCGGTGAAGCCGAGGTCGGAGGCATGGAGCCCGGCGCTGCCGTCCACCCAGACCCGGCCGTTGGCGTCGATGAGGATGTCGGTGGTCCCGGGAACCTGGGCCATGCGTTCAAGGATGCCCAGCCCGTGGATGTCGTCGCTCAGGTTGCGCAGCATCTCGGTGCTGCTCGCCGCGCCCATGACGCGTCCCGAGGCCCGCACCGCCGATGCCAGGTCCACTTCGCTCAGGCCGCCTCCCTGTCCCATGGCCCGCAGCCTGACCTCCTCCAGCACCCGGTCGGGCGCGGCAGCACCCTGGGCAGGGGCCGGGGAGCCGGCTTCCCAGCGCCTGCGTCCGCGGCGTTCGCCACCGGCGGCCGGCCCGCCGGTTGTTCCGGGCGAGTTCGCCTTCATGCCGCCTGCCCCGCTTCGGGTGCAGGTCCCCGGCCCAACATGGCCACGGTGCGCCGCAGCGAGCGGCGGACCAACACGTTCATCAGCGATCCGTCCGCGGCGCCGCGTGCGATGGCCCGGCTGGGTGCGAAGTATCCGCCGAGCCCCATGCCGGCCCGTTGCGCCAGCGCGCGGGTGTCGGTCCCGGAGGCGAGCTTGCCGGTGAGGACCAGGTTCCAGTCCCCCGCACGCTCCCCCAGGCGATCGGCCAGCCGCCGCCCGGTGCCGGCCGCCGCGTTGGAGGACCGGGCCGCGAGCAGCAGCAATCGGGTGTTGGCCAGCCCAGCCACGGACGCCGGGACCCCGGTGACATGCCCGGCATCGATCACGATGTGGTCGTAGATCCGCCGGGAAGCTGCCAGCACTTCGGCCAACAGTGCCTCGGAGGGCACGAAGCTCCCGGGATTCCGCACCCAGGACAGCACCGCGGTGCCCTGGGCCAGCGGCAGGATCTCGGCCAGTTGGCCCGGGGAGAGCTGGCCCCGCGAGCTTTCCAGGTCCTCCCAGCCCAGCCCGTCCGGTTCCCGGGGCTTGAGAATCGGCCACAGCCCTGCCGAATGCGGGTCGGCATCGAGCAACAGCGTGCGTGATCCCTCCAGTGTCGCGGTGGCAGCCAGCAGGGAGGCGAAGGTGCTGGTCCCCGCCCCTCCGCCGGCACCGGCGACGAGGGTGATGCGGGCGCGCCCGGAGTGCAGCCCCAGCTCGCCCAGGTATTCCCCGAGCCAGGCCGCGGCCGCAGGAAGCACCGCGACGCGGGCGCCGGGGCTGGTGGCGGCAGCGCGCCAGAGCACGTCCTGGTGTTCCTCGGTCCCGACGAGGATCAGCGTGGAGGCCGCCAGCCGGGAGCCGATCTCCCCCACGGCGTCCTGCCCCACCAGGATCACCTCGTCGCGGTAGGCGGCTGCCTGTTCCACCTCCCGGCAGGGCAGCAGCTGGACCCCGGCACCCACGGCAACCGAGGCCAGCGCCTGGGCGAGCTCCACGTCGCGGCTGAGCAGGATGCACCTGGCCAATTCCGCCGGCCTGGATCCCGCACGCATCCCGGGAACCTCCACGGGATGCGTGCGCGGCGCATCGGCCGGTTCCGGAGTCCCGTCCAATTCCTGCTCCGCTTCCCGAGCGGGGACGCGTTCAGGTTCCCGCTCCCGCTCCCGCTCATTTTGCCGCGCCTGGGCTGCCCGCAGTGCCGGAAGCTGCAGGGTTCGCTGGCCGGCACCGGGCAGCCGGGCCACAAATCGCATCTCGTCGTTCATGCCTTCCAGCGTGTGCCCGCCCGGTGCCGGGGTGAAGCCCCTTCGGTGCCGGCGGAAGACAACCAGCCACCGGGCCGGATCCCAGGTGTGCGGGAAAGCGGGAAAGCCCGCGCCGCGGGCAAGACCGCAGGGCAAGAGCGGAGGTCAAGAGCGGAGGTCAAGCAGGAGAAGACGCGGGGACCGGGGCGGGTGGGGAAACTGCGAGAATGGAGCGTGCAGCAATTTGCGGTAGTGGCCACCCACTCCATCTCCCAGCCCGAGTCCGAAGCCGGTTCGGCCACCGCCGTGGTGCAGCTCGTCGATGCCGCGGGCACCGCCCTGATGCCCCCGGTGCAGGTGTACGGCAATTCCCTGCCCTCCGTGGTGGCGGAGCTGGAGGCCTCGCGCAGGCCGCGCTGGGTCTTTGACTCGGTGCACGACTGGTACCCGGAATTACTCGCCGCCGGGGTGCGGATCGAGCGGGTCCACGACCTGGGCCTGGTCCGCGCCATCCTGCGCAACGCGCCCTACGCGGAGCAGGGCGGCTACATCGATTCCGTCCGTGCCCTGGCCGATCCCTCCACCGCTGCCCCCGCGCACCTGCTGCCCCCGGCCCGGGTCCCGGAGAACCAGGGAGAGCTGTTTTCCGAACCCAAGGACCAGGCAGGGGCGCTGGAGAACGTGCTGGAGGAGTTCCGGGCCCAGCGCGCCGCGGTTCCCGAGACGGAACGCGGGGCCCGGCTGGGGTTGCTGCTGGCGGCCGAGTCGGCAGGGGCACTCATCGGCGCCGAGATGACCCATGCGGGGGTGCCCTGGGACGTGGCGGAGCACCACCGGCTGCTGGCCGAGGCGCTGGGCGAGCGTGTTCCGGCCGGGGTGCGCCCGCCACGCATGGAGGAACTGGCCGCGCAGCTGCGCGCCCTGCTCGATGCCCCGGGGCTGAACCCGGATTCGCCCGCCGAACTGCTCAAGGCCATGAACCGGGCCGGCATCGCGGTGGCCAACACCCGTGCCTGGGAGCTGACGGAGATCAAGCACCCGGTGATCGAGCCGCTGCTGGCCTACAAGAAGATCGCGCGGCTGGCCACCGCCAACGGCTACGCCTGGGTGGACCGCTGGGTTTCCGGCGGACGCTTCCGCCCCGAATACATCGTCGGCGGGGTGGTCACCGGGCGATGGGCCTCCCACGGCGGCGGGGCGCTGCAGATCCCGCACCAGGTCCGTTCGGCCGTGCGCGCCGATGCGGGCAAGGTGCTGGTGGTGGCCGATGCCGCGCAGCTGGAGCCGCGCATCCTGGCAGCGCTTTCCCGGGACGACGCGCTGGCCACCGCCGCCCGGGGACAGGACTTGTACCAGGGCATCGCCGATGCCGGGTTCGGCGGTGACCGCGCGCACGCGAAGATCGCAATGCTCGGGGCGATGTACGGGGCGACCACGGGGGAATCGGGACGGCTGATGCCCAAGCTCAAGGCCACCTACCCGCGCGCCGTGGGCCTGGTGGAGTGGGCGGCCGCGCAAGGAGAGGCAGGGGCGCCGGTGGCCACCTACCTGGGCCGGGGCACCCCCGAGGTGCCGGCTGCCTGGCGCCAGGCCAAGTCGCGGGCCTCATCGGAGTCCGAGCAGCGCGCGGTGGAGACGGAAGGGCGTTCCCGCGGGCGCTTCACGCGCAACTTCATCGTCCAGGGCACCGCCGCCGAGTGGGCGCTGTGCTGGATGGGCGAGTTGCGCAAGCGCCTGAACGCCGGCAGGACGGCGGGCATCGAGACAGGCGAGCTGGTGTTCTTCCTGCACGATGAGATCATGCTCCATGTCCCGGCCGAGCAGGCGGACACCGTGGTGCAACTGGTGCATGCCTCGGCCAGGGCGGCCTCGGAGCTGCTCTTCGGGCAGATCCCAGTGGATTTCCCGGTCACCGCGGTCATCGTCGACTCCTACGACCAGGCCAAGTAGCGCAGAGGTCCCGGTGCGGGGCAGTCGCTAGGGGTTGCGCCGGTCGCCGACGGCCACCGACACCTCGCGCTCCGCGTCCCAGGGCAGCGTCCAGCCCAGGTCGTTGAAGATCCGGTCCAGCAGGATGCCGGTGAAGCCCCAGATGAAGCCGCCGGCCACGTCGAAGGCAGGGGCGCAAAAGCGCTGCCCGTCGCGCTCCACGACGGCCGAGACCCGGTTGGCGGGGTCCAGCAGGTCGGCGACCGGGGCGCGGAAGACGGCGGAAGATTCCGCCATGTCCACCACGAACACCTCCGAGGTCTGGTGCCACCAGCCGATGACCGGGGTGACGACGAAGTTGGTGATGGGCAGCTCCGCATCGGGCAGCACCCCGAGGATCTCCACGCCCGCCGGATCCAGTCCGGTCTCCTCGCGGGCCTCGCGCAGGGCCGCGGCGACGGCGTCCTCGTCCTCCGGGTCCACCTTGCCGCCGGGAAAGGCGACCTGGCCGGCGTGCTTGCGCAGCGTGTCGGCGCGCGTCACGAAGAGCACGTCAAGGTCGTCGGGGACCGACTTCACACCGGTGGCAGCCGGCACGTCGTCAAGCCGGCCGAAGAGGATCAGCACCGCCGCGTGCCGTGCGCTGGCCGGATCCAGCGCGTTGAATACCCAGCTTTCGGGCATCTTGGTCGCCAGTTCCGGGCCGCGGCCGGAAAGGTGCGCCTTGGCGTCGATCATGGCCAGCAATTCCTCGCGTACGCTCATGCTTCCAGACCATACCCCTCGGCGCGCAGCTCGCGGCGCGTGGCCCCGGCGCGCATCCGCTCCAACAGTTCCTCGCGCCCCGGAGCCAGCTCGTACTTGAGCAACTTGGCGGCCTTCGCCTCGTCGGTCTCGCCCTCGCCGTAGGCGGGGCAGAGCGTGGTCAGCGGGCAGGCGCCGCAGGCGGGCTTGCGGGCGTGACAGACCCGCCGGCCGTGGAAGACCACGCGGTGGCTGAGCATGGTCCAGTCCTTCGGCTCGAAGAGCTCGCCGACCGCGTGCTCGATCTTCACCGGGTCGCTCTCCTTGGTCCAGCCGAAGCGGCGGGCCAGGCGCATGAAGTGCGTGTCGACGGTGATGCCCGGGACCCCGAAGGCGTTGCCGAGGACCACATTGGCGGTCTTGCGCCCCACCCCGGCCAGGGTCACCAGGTCCTCGAGCCGCCCGGGAACCACCCCGTCGTACTCATCGACGATGCGCGTGGACAGGGCCAGCAGCGAGTTGGACTTGGCGCGGAAGAACCCGGTGGGACGGATCAGCTCCTGCAGGGCCTCGGGCTCCGCCTGGCTCATCGCCAGCGGATCGGGGTACGCGGCGAAGAGCGCCGGGGTGATCGCGTTGACGCGCACGTCGGTGGTCTGGGCGGAAAGCACCGTTGCCACCAGCAGCTCGAAGGCGTTGGTGAAGTCCAGTTCCGGGACCGCATACGGGTAGGCCTGCGCCAGTACGCGGTTGATCTTCCGCGCCCGGCGCTTGCGCCCCAGCGGGGTTTCGTCGCTCAGCATGGCTATTTGTCCGGGAATTGCAGGTCATCCAGGTTGCGCAGCACTGCCTGCCTGCCGTCGGCGAGGCTGATGAGGTACTCGTTGCCGCGATCCTCCAGGCACAGGATCCAGGTCCCGGGGTGCGCCGTGGAAAGCATCGTGCCGTTGGCCGGATGGAAAACCGGGCGCGGGTGGTTCAGTGCAAACCAGAAGCTGGCGGCTTCCCCGTCGTGGTCGTGGACCTCGGCCTTGGCCCCGAAGGAGGACTCGGACTCGGCCTTGGCGCGTTCCACGGCAGCTTGGTGGGCGGCGATGTCGGCCCGAGAGAGAGCCGCGGTGGCCTTGATGTCGGCGCCCGTCAGGGGCGTGGCCATGGTCGACGGGTGTGCGGATTGATTCGCCCCGGCGTCCGCACCCGTGGCAGCGGGTGCCTCGGGCTCGGGGGCCTTGTCTGCGGCAGCGGGCTTGGGATCCTGACCTGACGTGGCATCGGCATCGCTGCTGCCGCTGCGTCCGGCACCCTGCACCGCCGCGGTTCCGCTGGCGGCTCCAGCCACCTCGGGCTTCAAGGTTTCTTCCGCGGCGGAGTCCGTCGCGGCGTCCTGGGATTCCGCGCCCTGGGTCGAGGGCAGGCTGCCGGCGTAGGCTGCCTGCGCGTCGGTGCGCGACCCGGCACCGGTCTCCGCAGCGGAATCGGACTCGGGCTGGTGGCCGGCCTTGGCTTCGGCGACCGACTTCCACTCCGTGAGCGGGTGCGCGGCATCGGCCTGGTCCTGGGTGACATCCTCCGACGCACCGTGGGCTTGCTGCCCGTCGCGGGCTTCCGCCTTCTGTGCGTGGGGTGCCTCCGGCTTCACCGATGCCGGCTCAGCCGTGTCGGCGTCTTTGCCAGCTGTGTCTGGGGCAGTGGCCTCGGAACCCCGGCGCTGAGTGGCGGCAGGCGTCGATTCCTGGTCCGGGGCGGGGAAATCCTTCACGGGAGCGGGTGCGGGCGCCGCAACCCCCGCGGCGGCCGCAGCGGCCCCTGCGCCGGCCATGGCACCGGCGACGGGTGCGGAAGCCGAGGTGGACTCCCGGTGGTCTTCGGACCTGTTGGGCGCGGGCGTGCCGGGTCGTCGGGCGGAAGCGGTCCCGGCACCGCCGGCGCTGCTTGCGCCGAAGCCTTCGGATTCCGCCTCGGCGGCCTGCCCGTCGGTGGACTTGGCGGCCTGCCCGTCGGTGGACTTGGCTTTCTTCTCCGCCGGCTCCTTGGGGGCCTGCGCCACCGGGTGCACATCGGCACCGAGCACCGAGTCGTCGCCGGACACGAAGTCGCGGCGGAAGATTCCCAGGTAGGTGGCAAGAGTGGTGCCGGCGATCATGGCCAACGCACCGAGAAGCCCGATCAGGTAGGCCGCGGACATGGAGGCCACGTAGGAGTTGAAGAAGTAGGCGGCAGCGAACAGCGCCACCACCGAACCGGCCTGGTCGAGGCTCAGCGAGGCAACGCGCACGCGGGTGCGGCCGGTGAGCCGGCGCCACAGGAACCCGGCGGCGATGCCCAGCGGCAGCAGCAGCGAGACAAAGAGGTGGAAGGGCAGTCCCGGGAAGATCCACATGTTCACCGACACGGACCTGTTCCACGGGATCGGGACCAACGACCCCACGAGCACCAACACCCCGCCGAGAATGACGAGGGCGTCGCGCATCGACAGCGGCCCGAGGACCGGCTTGAGCGTGTGCCCGGGTTGCGAACCCTGTGCCTTGGCGTGCACCTTATCCATATGAAGACCCCGCTTCTGCTATGTGTTGCGTTCTGTCCCTGCGCCGGCACCGGCATGTGATCCCGCGGCACACCCGTGACTCGGGCGGCCGTTGTCCGGGTTGGCCGGAAAGGCAAAGGCTACTGACAACACTATCCGCGCAGCGGCACAACCGACGTGTTACGGCACACCGGGTCGCCTTTCAGCCCCGCATCTGCCGGCGCGGTGCGGCAGGTTGATGCCCGCCGCACCGGACTGCGGTCAAGCGGCACTCCAAGACGGCCCGCCCGGGACCGCTGAACGCCATCGGGATGCCGTTCAGCGCACAATCGCCACCCTCCACTGTCATACTTGTGACGGGCCACACCCCGATGAGCCATGCGGCTGTAACCTGAATCACAAGATCCATTTGTTTGTTATCGGAAGGACCAAAACCCGTGTCGGATACCCACACCCCCACGCTTGACAACCTCTCGCATGAAACCCGCTCCTTCGCTCCGAGCGCGGAGTTCGCGGCCAATGCCATTGGCACGTCCGCGCAATCCGAGGCCGCCGCGGCGGACCGCCTGGGCTACTGGGCCGACCAGGCACGCAAGACACTGACCTGGGACACCGACTTCACCGAAGTCCTCGACTGGTCGGCCGCCCCGGTGGCCAGATGGTTTGCCGACGGCAAGGTCAACGCCGCCTACAACGCGCTGGACCGCCACGTCGAAAACGGCCTGGGCGACCGCGTCGCCATCCATTTCGAGGGCGAGCCGGGCGACACCCGCAGCTACACCTACGCACAACTCACCACCGCAGTGAAGCAGGCCGCCAACGCCTTCGAGTCCCTCGGCGTGGCCAAGGGCGACCGCGTGGCCGTCTACCTGCCGATGATCCCCGAGGCAGTGATCACCATGCTGGCCTGCGCCCGCATCGGCGCCATCCACTCGGTGGTCTTCGGCGGCTTCTCCGCCGACGCCCTGCGCAGCCGCATCGACGACGCGCAGGCCAAGCTCGTGGTCACCGCCGACGGCACCTGGCGCCGCGGCAAGCCCTCGGCACTGAAGCCCGCCGTCGATGAGGCCCTGGCGAAGGAAGGCCACACCGTCCAAAACGTGCTGGTGGTCAAGCGCAACGGGCAGGACGTCGAATGGAACGACGGCCTGGACAAGTGGTGGTCCGAGACGGTCGACACCGCCTCCGTCGAGCACACCGCCGTGGGACACGAGGCCGAGCACCCGCTCTTCGTGCTCTACACCTCCGGCACCACCGGCAAGCCCAAGGGCATCATCCACACCACCGGCGGCTACCTCACCCAGGCCGCCGCCACCCACCGCGACACCTTCGACCTGCACCCCGAGTCCGACGTGTTCTGGTGCACCGCCGACATCGGCTGGGTCACGGGCCACTCCTACGTCACCTACGCCCCGCTGATCAACGGCGCCACCCAGGTCATGTACGAGGGCACCCCGGATTCCCCGCACCAGGGCCGCTGGTGGGAGATCATTGAAAAGTACGGGGTCACCATCCTGTACACGGCCCCCACCGCCATCCGCACCTTCATGAAGTGGGGCCGGCAGATCCCGGATTCCTACGATCTCTCGTCCCTGCGCGTGCTCGGCTCGGTGGGCGAACCCATCAACCCCGAGGCGTGGATGTGGTACCGCGACGTCATCGGCACCAACAACGGGAAAAACGGGGAACGCAAGGATCACCCGACCCCGATCGTCGACACCTGGTGGCAGACCGAAACCGGCGCGCACATGATCGCCCCGCTCCCGGGCGTCACCGCCACCAAGCCGGGCTCCGCGCAGACCCCGGTTCCCGGCATCACCGTGGACGTGGTCGATGAGATGGGCGTTTCCGTGGGCAACGGCGAGGGCGGCTTCCTGGTCATCCGCGACCCGTGGCCGGGCATGCTGCGTGGCATCTGGGGCGACATGGAGCGGTACAAGGACACCTACTGGTCCCGGTTCGAGGGCATGTACTTCGCCGGCGACGGTGCCAAGAAGGACGAGGACGGCGACATCTGGCTGCTGGGCCGCGTGGACGACGTCATGAACGTCTCCGGGCACCGCCTGTCCACCACCGAGATCGAATCCTCGCTGGTCGCCCACCCGTACGTGGCCGAGGCCGCCGTGGTCGGTGCGAAGGACGAGACCACCGGCGAGGCCGTGGTCGCGTTCGTGATCCTGCAGATCGAGCCGGAGGAAGGCGAGGACGTGGTGGCCACGCTGCGCAACCACGTCGGCAAGGACATCGGCCCGATCGCCAAGCCGCGCCACATCCTGGTGGTCCCCGAGCTGCCCAAGACCCGCTCGGGGAAGATCATGCGCCGCCTGCTCAAGGACGTCGCCGAGGGCCGCGAGGTCGGGGACGCCACCACGCTGGCGGACAACACCGTGATGACGCAGATCGCCGAATCGATGCGCAAGTAGCACCTGCACCGGCGGGAGGGGGGAAGGGCTTCGGCCCCTCCCCCCTCCCGTCATTTAACGCAAGAACGGCTTGCCGCCACGGCCCGAACCACGCAGACTGCCTAAAGTGGACTCATGAGTGAAAACAACACGCCGCGCATCCTGGTCCTCAACGGCCCCAACCTCAATCTCCTGGGCACCCGGGAGCCGGAGATCTACGGCCACGAGACCCTGAGCGATGTCGAGGAGCTCTGCCGTGCCGCCGCCGGGAAGTCGGGCTACGAGATCGAGTTCCTGCAGTCAAACCACGAGGGCGTGCTCATCGACGCGATCCATGCGGCCAGGGGCGCCGTGGCGGGCATCGTGTTCAACCCCGGCGCGTTCACCCACACCTCCGTGGCCCTGGCCGACGCGATTTCCGGCGTCCAGCTGCCGGTGATCGAGGTCCACATCTCCAATGTGCACCGCCGCGAGGCCTTCCGCCACCATTCCTACATTTCCCCGGTGGCGGCCTCCATCATTGTGGGCGCGGGCGTCAACGGGTACGTCCTGGGTGTCCAGCAACTCATCCACCTCGCCGGGAAGTAGTTCCCCGGCGCGCCGGATCGGTATCGTGGGGCCATGAGCACCGAAGACGACGTCCGCAGGCTGTGCCTGGCCCTTCCAGGGGTCGTCGAAAGACCCAGCTGGCAACGTCCGGCGTGGTTCGCCAAAACCCTGATGGCCCGCATATGGGAAGACGGTGTGCTCACCGTGAAAACCGGCGAGCGCGAGGCCCTGGCGGCCATGGACCCCGGCACCTACTTCTGGACACCGCACCATGAGCGCTCGCCAATGCTGCTGCTGGTCAGGCTCGAACGCATCGACCTTGCGGAGCTCGAGGAGCTCCTGCTCGAATCGCACCGGCTGGCAGGCGGCACCGTTTCAGCAGACCTGCCGGGACATGACACCTCGGAGGCGGGCTGATGGGCACCGAACCAACGCAGGGCGCCGCGGAGCTGTACCTCGACTACGCCCGGCACTGGTTCACCGGGCACAGCGAGCTGTACGGGCAGTGGGCCGGAGGGGTCGCCGGCAGCAAGGCACTGCTGGAACTCATCGCGGAGCTGCCCGCGCCCAAGCGCCAGCCCAACCTCGTCTTTGCCGCTGCGCGCTTCCACGGGTGCCCCGACGAACCGTTTCCAGTCCTGGAGAGCTACCTCGGCAGTCATTGGCCGAAGGTCCGCCGGATCATCATGGGCCGCGCCACGCAGACCAACGAGGCCGGGCGCTGCGCCACGCTGCTGCCGGCCCTGGCGATGGTGGAGGAGCAGGAGAAACGCCCCCT
This sequence comes from Paeniglutamicibacter sp. ORCA_105, assembly GCF_045798545.1. Taxonomy (NCBI): domain Bacteria; kingdom Bacillati; phylum Actinomycetota; class Actinomycetes; order Micrococcales; family Micrococcaceae; genus Paeniglutamicibacter; species Paeniglutamicibacter sp. ORCA_105. The sequence continues at coordinate 45,462 of NZ_JBIXLM010000033.1, forward strand.
GGCGTTGATTGAGGTGGGCCCATCCGCGGGCCTGTGCCTGCTGCCGGATCTCTACTCCTACTCCTACGACGGAGCGCCGCGGCTCGGCACCGGTTCCCCGTTGCTGCGCTGCACCACCACCGGCAATCCGCCGATCCCCCGGGCCCTGCCCGACATCGCCTGGCGGGCAGGGGTCGACCTGAACCCGTTGGACGGCACCGATCCTGACACCGTGGCGTGGCTCCGGGCCCTGGTCTGGCCCGGGCAGGAAGCACGCCTCGAGCAGCTGGATGCCGCCCTGGCCACCTTGGCCACGCTCACGTCGGGTGAACTGCAAGGGGTCGCGGGACCGCCGCTGATCCTGTCCGGGGACCTGAACGAACGCATTGTCGAGCTGGTCGAGGCGGCGCCGAAACATGCAGTGCCGGTGGTCATGCACTCGGCGGTGCTGGCCTACCTGGACGAGCCCCGGCGGACCCGCTTTGCAGAAACCATCGCCACTCTGGGCTGCCGCTGGATTTCCAACGAGGCGTTCTTTATGGATGGATCGAACCAGACCAGGGAGAGCTCCGAGGGCAACCACTTCACGCTGGCACTGGACAGGGTTCCCCTGGCCCGCACCGGGCAGCATGGGGCACAGCTCGATTGGCTCTAAGCCAAGTGGCGGCAGCAGCTGGCCCGTGCGCTTAGTGCGGCGAGCAGGCGCCCGTGGGAACCGCTTCCCTGGATCCTTCGGACTTCTCCAGTGCCGCGTCGAGCTCTTCAAGGGCCAGTGCGTAGCCGACGTCTGCGGCGCCCTTGGCCTTGGCGAAGACCATGCCCACCACGCGGCCCTGGGAATCGAGCACCGGTCCGCCGGAGTTGCCCTGCTCGACCTTGGCGGCCAGCTGGTAGATGCGCAGCGGCGTCGGTTCGGCGCCGTAGATGTTCTGGATCGAGACGGTGCTCAGGGACTCGACCACGGCTCCCATGGCGCGGAACGACCCGCCCCCGGGGTAGCCCAGGAATGCCGCGGTGTCACCGCGCTCCAGGTCCTCACCGCGCTCCAGCGGCTTCAAGCCAAGTCCTGGCACCTCCAGGACAGCTATGTCGGCAACGGAGTCGAAGTACACGACGCTTCCCGAGAGCACTTGCCCATCCTGAGTGGTCACGGACGGCTCGGTGATCCCGGCAACCACGTGCGCGTTGGTCATCACCCGGTCCGATGCATAGACAAAGCCGGAACCGGACTGGTTCACGCCGCAGGCGTAGGCGGTGCCAATGATCTTGACGACCGATCCCTCGGCCGCCTCGACGCCACTGCCAAGGTCCTCCGCCTCGGGAACGTCGATGGCGACCTTCGGTGCAAAAGGCTCAAAAAGCTCCGGAAGCGTCTGGCCCATGACCTGGGCGCGGGCCTCGGTGACAAAATTGGTGATCGGCTTCGGCGTCCAGGCCTGGATCGTGGACAGCACCCGTGAGTCTGCCACTTGCTGGGAAACCCAGGGCACGCCCATCGTCGCTGCCGATAGTGCGATTGCGGAGATCACCAGGGCGGCCATGACGGTGTTGGCAACGCCGCCAAGCAACCTGTCAAAGGTCTTCAGCACCGGGAAGTTCAGCCATAAGCGGATTCGGGACCCGATGGCCATCCCGATTCCCTGGCCAATCAAGATGAAAATCAACCCGGCGGCAACGATCCAGAAGATTCGCCATCCCGGGTTCGTCACCCACGTCGATACGAGGGGGATTCCGTAGAACGCGGCTATTCCACCGGCGAGGAAACCAACGATCGCCCCGAGCGTGACAAAGAAGCCTTTACGCAGGCCAGAGGCCAAAAAGCTGATCAAGGAGATGATGAGCAGCAGGTCCAGCCATGTCAATCCCAACATTCAGTGTGGACTCCTGCCCCTCATACCGTGTTGCCCGACCCAAAATGGGGCCCAAAACACTATTCGTTGCCACGAGTCTAGACCGGCCGCCTGTGTGAAGCCCGCGATTCTAACCACATTTAGCCTGATTTGGCGTGTGGAAGCTGTCACATGGGCCAACCGTACGGCACAATTAGGTGAGCGCTAACGACAGTTGACAGGAGATTTTATGGACATCGAGGTACTGCGCCGAGCACCACTCTTCGCTTCATTGAGCGACGAGGTGTTCTCTGCACTGACTGAAGAACTATCTGAAGTGGATCTGTCCCGTGGCGCCTCGGTCTTCCGCGAGGGCGACCAGGGCGACCAGCTCTACTTCATCGTTTCGGGCAAGATCAAGCTGGGGCGCACTTCCACGGACGGTCGTGAAAACCTCATTGCCGTTCTCGGCCCGGGCGAATTGTTCGGCGAAATGGCCTTGTTCGACCCAAGCCCGCGCAACGCCACCGCTACCGCCGTCTCCGAGACGCGTCTGGCCGGCCTTCGCCACGAAAACCTGCGCAAGGTCATCCTGACCAGCCCGGAGGTTTCGGTCCAGTTGCTGCAGGCCCTGGCTTCGCGCCTGCGCCGCACGAACGAGTCCTTGGCCGACTTGGTCTTCTCGGATGTTCCGGGCCGTGTCGCCAAGGCACTGCTGGACTTGGCCGACCGCTTCGGTCGTCCGGCCACCGACGGCATCCTGGTTGCACACGAGCTGACGCAGGAAGAACTGGCGCAGCTGGTGGGCGCCTCGCGCGAAACCGTGAACAAGGCCCTGGCCGAGTTCGTGCAGCGCGGTTGGCTGCGTCTTGAGGCACGCGCCGTCGTGATCCTGGACATCCAGCGTCTGCGCCAGCGTTCACGCTAAAGCGCACGATGCAGGAACAGGTGTGGGGGGGGGGGG